>DPMS01000058.1 GCA_003541285.1 Actinomycetota bacterium | reverse complement strand
GTAGAACGCCGAGTGGCGGCGCCGCGTCGGCCGGCGCGGGCCTAAAACGCGATTTGCACCTTCATCGAGCGGGAGCGGTCGCTCGCCAGCTCGAAGGCCTCCCTGGCGCTCTCGATCGGCTTTGAGGCCGTGATGAGCGGCGTCACGTCGATGAGCCCCTTGCCGATGAACTCGAGCGCGAGCGCGACCGCGCGAAAAGCTACCTGGACATCGCCGAAGTGGTTCTGCTGGCCCTCGACCGCGCCGGCCGCATCGTAATGATCAACAAGAAAGGCCACCACCTGCTCGGCTACCGGGAATCGGATCTGCTGGGCAAGGACTGGTTCGACAATTGCATGCCCGAGCCGCACCGCGCCGCCGCCAGGCAGATATTCACCAGAATCATGGCCGGCGACCTGATCGAAGTCACGGAGAATCCGGTGCTCACCAGCACCGGCGAAGAGCGGCTGGTCGCCTGGCACAACTCGGTCATCCACGACCGCATCGGCAACATCCTCGGCACCCTCAGCTCGGGCGAGGACATCACCGAGCAGCGGCGTGCCGAGGAAGAGCTCGCGCGCCTGCTCGCCGAGCAGCAGCTGATCCTCGACAACGCCACGGTCGGCATCTCGTTCGTCAAGAACCGCGTCTATCAGCGCTGCAACCCGAGGTTCGAGGAGATGTTCGGCTACGCGCCGGGCGAGATGGTCGGTCGGAGCACGGCGATCGTCTTCCCCAGCATGCGCGAGTACGAGCAGGCGTGCGAGACGCGCTACGAGGTGCTGGCGCGCGGCGAGCGCTCGACCGGCGAGCGCCAGCTCAAGCGCCGCGACGGCACGCTCATCTGGTGCAAGATCGTCGGGCGCGCGATCGATCCGGCCCGGCCGCACGAGGGCACGATCTGGATCTACGACGACATCAGCGCCGAGCACGCGGCGCGGGAGTCGCTCGAGGCCTCGCGCGCGGCGCTCGAGCGCGCGGTCGCCGAGCGCACCGCCGAGCTCGAGTCGGCGAACCGGCGCCTCGAGCAGGAGATCGGCGAGCGCAAGCAGGCCGAGGAGCGCGCGCGGCACCTCGCCGTAGGCGAAGATGAGGTTGTCGCTCCGGGCCGAAGGCGTCTTGGCCACCGCGAGCAACCCGGTCAGCCTGCCGATCAGGTTTCCCGCCGCGCCACGGATGATGGACAGCGCATAGGGATTCCGCTTCTGCGGCATAAGCACGCTTGCCCTGCTATAGCCGTCGGCCAGGGTCACGTAGTCAAACTCCTGGCTGGCCCAGATCTCCAGGTCCTCGGCCAGCTTGGACTGGGTCACCACCAGCCCCGTGGCCGCGCTGACCATGTCGAACAGGCCATCGATCTGCCACATCGCGTCCCGGGTGTGCTCGGCGACGCTGCGGAAACCCAGCAGTGCCGCGACGTGACCGCGGTCGGCGCGCAGCCGGGTGCCGTTCACACAGCCAGCCCCGCCCGGGCTGGCATCGGTCCACGCCAGCGCCTCGCTCAGACGCCGCCCCCCGCGCAGCACCGGGAACGCGAAAGAGAGAACATAGTGACCGAACGTGGATGGCTGCGCGTGCTGCAGATATGTCTGGTCGGCCATCAGCGTGGAGGCGTGGTCCCGGGCCCGGCCGGCGAGCTGGGCTGCCAGGTCGGCGGCCGCCTCCATCAGGCAGGCCAGATCGCTGCGCAGGCGCAGCCGGAAGGCTACCCGCAGCGCCTCCCGCCGGGGACGGCCCGCGTGCAGCCAGCCGGCCACGTCGCCCACCCGGCTGACGAAGTACCGCTCCCGTGAGTTGTACGGTTCGCCGTTGGCCGGATCGTAGGGAAAGTCGCCGGCCGGGATATCCATGGTTTCGAGCACGAGTGCCAGCAGACGCCGGGCCGCGCCGGGCGGGATCACCCCGGCCGCCGCCAGGTCAAGCAGGTGGGCCAGGTCTGCCAGGTTCATCCCGTGATGGAGGATCGGCGCGTCGGCGTTCTCCAGCTCGAAGCCGGCGGCGATCAGTTCGGTGGCTGGCGGGCCGGCTGGCGGGCCGGCCGCGGCGCGGGACCCGGCCGTCACCGGTGGGCCTGCCCGGCTGCGGCGACCGCATCCAGCAGCCCCCCGGTGTGCCAGAACACCACGTTGCCTCCGCCCGGCTGCCGGGGCACCAGCGACAGCGCCTTCGCCGTGTACACCGGATCCACCATCAGTCCCTCCGTCCGCATCGCCTGCTCAGCAACCGCCGTGGCCTCCGGCGAGGGCAGGCCGTGGCCCGGCCCACGTACATCGGCGACCACCACGTCGGCCGGTCCTGTCCCGCCCGGTCCTGTCCCGCCCGGCCCGGGCGCCGGCCCGGTGCGGCAGGTGCCCGGCGGCCAGGCCTGGGCGAACAGCCGCGAGCACTCCCGGGCGAGCGCGAGCACCCGCGCGGCTGCCGCCTCCGGGGGCCGGCTCGCCGACCCGCCCACCAGCGTCCACGGCCTGCCCAGCAGCACGTTTCCGGCCACCAGGCCGGCCATGGTGCCACCGGAGCCGACCGCCACCACTACCCGCGCCGCCCCGACGCCCCAGTCGGCCAGCTGTTTGTGCAGTTCGAAGGCGGCCAGCGCGTAGCCGACCGCGCCCAGCCCGGTCGCGCCGCCGCGCGGGATCAGGTACGGGCGGCGGCCACGGGCGGTGAGCCCGGCGGCGATCCGGGGCAGCACGGCATCCACGCTGTCCCGCTCCGGGACGCCAGTCCAGCGCACAGTGGCACCCCAGGACAAAGCGAGGGCAAGGGCCGGGCCGGGTGGCGTGGGCTCGCCCGCGATCACCAGTTCACAGTGCAGGCCAGCCCGGAGGGCGGCAGCGGCCGCCGCGGCGCAGAAATTCGAGCCGGGTGCTCCGCCGGTGACCAGCGTGTCCGCGCCGTCCGCCGTGGCGGCACCCAGCAGGAACTCAAGCGGGCGGGCCTTGTTGCCGCCGAACGCGAACCCGGTCAGGTCGTCACGCTTGACGTAGAGCGGGCCGGTCCCCAGTGCCTCGGCCAGGCGTGGCGTGGCGACCAGCGGGGTGGGCAGCACGGCGAGCCGGGTCCGCGCGACCAGTCCCGCCGCCGTCACGGCCATTCTCGCGGCTCCGCCGCCCGGGCGGCGCGGGCGCGCTCGACCACCAGGTCGGTCATGTCCTGGCATGAGCCGGTGTCCGGCTGCCCGGTGAGCTCCCGTGCCTGCGCCGGGCTGAACAATCCCGCGTCCACGAGCGCCTGCTCGGCGGTCAGGCCGGCCGCGCCGCCACCGCCGCCCACCTCCTGCAGCCGTTCCTGCGCCCGGCGGGCGCCCAGCCGGGGCGCGAGCAGGGCCAGGGCGCGTTCGCTGACCGGATACCCGCCGTGGCGGGCCAGGTTGTGCCGCATCGCCGTGGCATCGACGGTCAGCCCCGTCAGCAGGCCGATCGCGATCTCCAGCGCGGCGGTTACCAGCAGGCAGACCTCGGGCAGCGCCACCCATTCGGCCTTCCAGCCCCGGCCGTCCCGCTCGTGCTGCTGGACCACCGCCTCCACCATCACCGCGGCGTTCGCCCTGGCCAGCCTGGCCAGGGTGTCGAGATGCTCGCTCGACTCCGGGTTCCGCTTGTGCGGCATGGTGATGCTGCCGACCGTGCCGGCCGGGGACGCCTCGGCGAGTTCGCCGATCTCCGGTCGCTGCAGTTCGTACACCTCACCACCGATGCGGGCGAGTGTGCCGCAGATCAGGGCCATTACCTGGGCGAATTCCGCGCCGCGATCACGGGCCGACAGCCAGGAGATGCCGGGGTCGGCCAGGCCAAGTTCGTCGCAGAACCGGGCCCGGACCGTCAGCCCCTGCTCCCCGTAGAACACCAGGCTGCCCACTCCGCCGCCGAGCTGGCCGACCAGCCAGCGGGGGGCGCCGGCCCGCAGCCGGTCCAGGTGGCGGCGGACCTCGTCCGCCCAGGAGGCGGCCTTCCAGCCGAATGTCACCGGGCCGCCCGGCTGGCCGTGGGTGCGGCCTGCCATCACGGTGGACCGGTGGGTCACCGCCAGTTCCAGCAGCCGCTCCTCGATCCGCCGCAGGTCCCGCCAGATGATGGCGCCGATCCGGCGCAGCGCAAGGGCGGTCCAGGTGTCGGTGATGTCCTGGACCGTGGCCCCGGTGTAGACGTACCCGCGGGCTTCTTCCGGCAGCACCGCCTGCAGGGCGCGGATCAGGCCCAGCATGGAGTGGGACGTCTGCCGTGTCTGCTCGGCCGCGTAGCCGAGGTCGAGCCGGTCGGCACACGCGTGTTCCGCGATGAGGCCGGCCGCGCTGGCCGGGATCACGCCTGCCGTGGCCTGGGCGCGGGCCAGCGCCACGATCACCTCCAGCCATCCCTGCAGCCGGCCTTCCTCGCCGAGCACTGCCCTGGCTTCGGCTGTGCCCCATAGGTGCTGGTAGAGGGGCGAATCAGTGATCCGGCTACTCACTACTATCTGCCCCCCTCGCGGGCGCTTCGCTGGCTTCGGGAGGCTGGTCCTCGGCGCCGGGACACCGCTGACGCTGGGTTGTGCCGGAGGCGCGCCAGCAAATGCCGTGGCCCGGCACCTGCGGCGCGCACTACCTGCCACCAGCGGTGCGCACCGCCAGCAGCAGCCCGTCCCGGATCTGGGCCACGCTGGCACCCCAGGGCACCACGACCAGGCCGCCGTCGACAGTGACCCGGTCCTCCAGCAGGCAGCATTTCGTCAGCACCGGCGCCCGGCCCGCCGGCTCTGCCTGGCCGGGCCGGCCAGCCAGGTTGCGCGGGCACATGTCCACCACCGGGACATCGTTGCCGTAGAACCAGTCGTGGATGGATTTGGACCGGGCGCAGCCCACCAGGGTCCACGGCGCGCGTTCCGGGATCTCGTCCAGGTAGGAGACCGGAACCGCGGCGTCGGTCCCGGCCTGATTTCCCTGGCCCGCCCGGCATGGGAACAGGTAGTGCCCCGCAGGCCGCGTGCCGGCCAGCGCGGCCAGATCCACCAGGTCCGGGATCAGGTCCACCGGCGGCAGGTCCTCGGCCAGGTCGAGCACCCGGTTCAGCTGATCCACCAGCTTGGGTGGCCAGGGCGGCACCACTTCCACCACCCGGATCCGGATCGGGGCCGGGTCGAGGATGAAGTTCACGTGGCCGTAGCGGCCACGCACGATCACACACCGGGCATCCGGCGCCTGCTGGGCCGCCACCCTGGCCAGCTGGGTGGGCACGGCGGTGTCCGCATCGGGCGCGTCCACCATCGCGGTCTCGTCCGCACCTGCGAGCAAAGTCACCGCCGTGACCGGGGAGAACAGCGGCTCTTCGGATCTCTTGCTGACCTCCACCACGGCGCTGGCGTCGTGGCTGCGCACGACCAGGTAGCGGGTCCGGCGGTAGACGGGACGGCCGAGCAGGTGGCTGCGCAGGTCTTCCTCATTCAGCACCACCGGCACGTCGGCGACGCTGACGTTGCGATACTGCGAGGGAACCAGGTTCACGGCCGGTCCGGTCAGGTCCTGTCCGCGGGCACCGAACCCGGCGTCCATGCTCCATAGGTGTCTGCGCGCAGCGAAAGCCGGAGGGTCTCCAGCCCGAGCGCATCGGCCGGGTGCACGTTGGCCAGGTTCACGTCGGGGCCGAACCGGCGCACGAACCACGCCTGCTGGTCCTCCCGGGGCGCCTCGAAAACCAGGGAATCTGGGCCTGCTGCCGACACCAGGGCGGCGACGACGTCCTCGCGCACCGCGCCGGAGCGGTCGTAGATGCCGACGGTGCCACTGGCGCGGCCTTCCGCCAGCACCCAGGTCGCACCGGCTTCAAGATCACGCGACACTGCCCGCGCCCACTGCTGCGGCGTCAGCTGGACCCCAGGATCCTTCGGGCCCACCTCTGCGAGCACGATGAAGTGATGGGCGGCCTGCGCGATCAGGTCCTGCTTGGCGCCCTCATCCATGGGCACCGTGCCAGCCGAGACCTCGACGCAGGGAAACCCGCAGTCGCGGGCCCAGCCGAGAAACTCAGGCGCCCGGTCTTGGGCCCAGGCGATCTCCAGCAGCGTTCCGCCGGGTGAGGCGAGCACCCGGTGCGCTGCCAGCAGCTCAAGCTTGGCCGTCAGGTTCGGGTCCAGATAGGAAATGCCCCAGCCAAGCTTCCACACGTCCACATAGGACCCGTTCATCGCCAGCAGGTCTGCCGACTGCGCCAGCGGGATGCCCCGGTCAAGGACGTGGGTGATCCCGGTGGCCCGCGGCTTGACAGCCCTGGCTGGCAGGTCGAGGAAGTCGGGTCCTGGCATAAACGCTATGATAGATATCCCTACACTTTAGTGCAAGGATGGTTCGCCATAGTGCACGAAGGATGGTCCGGCATGATGGACGAATTGGGTCGCCGAGGGGGGTACCGGTGCCCACCGACGTGCCGGGCCTGATCCAGGTTGTGCGGACGCACCCTGGCGTGACTGCCAAGTCCGAGATCGGGCTGGTCAGCGAGATCTTCCAGAGCACCGACTGGCTGGTGGGGCCAGGCGACGACGGCGCGGTCGTGGCAGAGGCGGGCCTGTCCCTGGTGGTGGGCGGGGAAGCCATTCTCCCCTCGTTCGTCGCGGCCGATCCATACGGCGCTGGCGTCGCGGCGGTGACAGCCAATCTCAATGATCTCGCGGCGATGGGCGCCTGGCCGCTCGCGCTGGTGGACACCGTGACCGGTCCGCGCCCGGTCATCCAGCGGGTGCTGGAAGGAATGCGATGGGCGTCCCGGCTCTACCAGGTACCGGTGGTGGGCGGTCATCTGACCATCACCGCGGGGCCCCCCGGATTGTCGGCCTTCGGGCTTGGCCGGGCCGACCAGCCACTGTCCGCCCGGTTCGCCGAACCCGGGCAGTCGCTGGTTGTCGGCTGCTGCGTTGATGGACGGATGAGAGCGGATTTCCCTTTCTTCCCGTCCTTCGACGAGCGGGGTGAGCGACTGGCCGGCGACGTCCGGCTTCTGGCCGAAGGCGCGTCCCAGGGCTGGGTGGCGGCGGCCAAGGACGTGAGCATGGCGGGCTTGGTCGGGTCGCTGGCGATGCTGCTGGAATGTAGCCGGCTCGGGGTCACCGTCGACCTGGACGCACTGCCGGTGCCTGCGGGGGTGACGCTGGAGCAGTGGATCACCTGCTTTCCGTGCTTCGCGTTCCTGCTGTGCGTCCCGCCCGGACGCGAAGCAGAGTGCCTGCGGGCGTTCACCGCCCGGGACCTGGCCGCCGCTGTGGTCGGCGTCCTGGACGGCACCGGGCAACTGCGGGTCTGCTCGGCAGGACGGGTGGCGACCGCGTTCGACCTCACCACGGAATCGGTCACGAACCTGGCCCGGCCGGGCGAGCACACGCCGTCCTTCCCCAGCTGACGTCGCCACCCGCGGTGGCGTCTGGAGATTCACCAGTCCAGCGGTCGCGGTGGTGTTGCCAGGTCGATCAGCATGCGCTGGTGGGGAATGCTGGCGTAGTCCACCAGCCCGCCGGCTCGTCGCCACCCCAGCCACTCGAAGAAGGTGACGTTCGCGGGCTGGATGTACGCCTCCATCTCCTCCCCGCCGTGCAGCGCCGCCGCAGCGATGGCGAACCGCACCAGCGGCGCGCCCAGGCCCTGGTGGCGATGGCCTGGCAGCACCGCCAGCCGGTCACCCTTCCACCTTCCCGGCACCCCGGACAGCGGGTAGAGCCGGACGGTCCCGCAGACGACCCCGTCGGCGGAGCCGATGACGTGAATCGTGGCCGGATCATCATCGTGGGCGTCACGGTCCTGTCCGCCGCTGCTCCTGAACAGGCCCTGCTCGACAACGAAGACCTGGTGGCGGATCCGGAAATGGGCCGCTCGCTCGTCCGCCGTGGACACGGCGCAGCAGGCCAGCCGGAACCTGCCCGCCCTGTCCGCCGGCCGGCTAGCGGTTGCCGGCAAGCGGGAGGTACGTTCGGCCATCGCCACTGGCGCTCCCCTCGAGCCAGCTGATCGCCGAGCACGCCTGGCAGCGGGCGCATCCTGCGGCCACGCCGTGGGCGCCCAGCCCGCGCGCGGCCAGGTACGGCACAACCCGGCGGTAGATCGTTTCGCAGTACTCCGGCGACGGCGCCACCATGCTCTCCATCAGGCTGCCCACCGTGGGGCGCAGCGGCACCACGAACGGGTACACCCCCATGTCGATCGCGCGGCGGCAGCCCTGCACGGTCAGGTCCGGATCCTCGCCCATGCCGAGGATCACGTAGGTGGTGACCTGGCCCTCGCCGAACGCGGCCACGGCACGTTCCCAGGCGCGGAAGTACCCGTCGATCCCGGTGCGCGCTTTGGCGGGCGCGACCCGGGCCAGCACCTGCGGGTCGAAGGTCTCGACATGGATGCCAACCGAATCGATCCCCATGTCGGCCACCTGGTCGATGACCGCCGGGTCCCGGGGCGGTTCGAACTGCACCTCGACCGGCAGGCCGGACGCCTCGCGGACAGCCTTGCCGCAGCGTGCCACGTAGAGCGCGCCCTTGTCCGGGGTGGCGGTGGTACCTGTGGTCAGGGTGGCGTCCACCGCGCCATCAAGTTCCCTGGCCGCCACCGCGACCTCGGCCAGCATCTCCGGCGTCTTCTTGGCAATAGTGCGCCCGTTCGCCAGCGTCACCCCGATCCCGCAGAACGCACACTGGTCGGAATTCCCCCAGTAGGCGCACGTCTGGATCACGGTGCTGGCCAGCGAATCCAGGTGCAGCAGGGCGATCTGCCAGTACGGGATTCCGCCCGCCGTCGCCAGGTCGTAGTAGCGCGGGCGCTGGAAAGGCTCGGCCGGGGCCAGTCGCTCGCCGTCCCGGTAGACCGCCCACCCCTCGTCCTCCGCGCGCAGCACGTACGGCGAGGTCCGTGCGTACTCAGAGCCGGTGGGCACGGTGGCCCGGAACCCGTCGATCCAGAGCATGCCGGCGTCGGCTGGCCCCGCCCCGCCCCAGCGGGATTCCAGCGGCACCTCCACCCGCAGGCCGTGCCCCTGCAGTTCGGTGATCAGCCGCGCCAGCGCCGGGTCGGGACGGGGCCCGGCTGGCCTGGCCGATCCGGCCGGCCCGTTCCTGCCCCGGTGGTTCGCACCCCTGCTGGCCGAGGACTCGTCCACGGTCCCCTCCCTCGCCCATCGGCATCAGCTAGCAGCCGCCTGTTTGATGCGATACGAACGTTCACCATCCTTGATAAACCTTCTGGCCGTCCCAAAGCAACCCCTGGGCGCACTTTGCGGCTATGCCGCACGGGCAAACCGCGCGCCTGGGGCCCGGCCGGGAACCGCCGGGTTCAGGCCGGCGGTGCCGCGGCCGGCCCGCCCCGGGCTTGCTGCAGCCCCGACGCGGCCGCGTCCGGGTCGAGGTAGCTGCCGACCACTTCGCCTATCCGCAGCCCACCCGTGACCAGGTCGATCTGGCCCCGGTCCAGACGGTGCACAGCGCGGCTCAGCGTCTCGTCTGGTTCGATCGAGACGATGATCGCCCGTCCGGTGGCGACCTCCGCTTCGATCCGCTGATACGGAACGTAGGGCGCGCGGTCCGGTGACCCGGTCTCCTCCACCACCGCCCACGACAGGNNCCTCTCCCAGGTCCTCGGCGGCCAGGTCGCCGCCCCGTTCGTGCGCCGCGAGCAGCGCAGGCAGGTCCGGGCAGGTTTCGCGCAGGCGGCCGAGCAGTCGCTCGATCATGCTGACCGACTGCTGGTAGAGGTCGGGCCGCGCCATAACCAACGGGAACAGCCCGGCTTCAGCCTTGTCCCAGGAGCGCAGCACCGCCGGCGGGATGCCCGGCCCGCCCGGTTGCGCACCGGATATGCCGCCGCCACCGGGTCCCGAACCCGTACCGGCCATTGCACCTCTCGCGCGTCCTGTTTACTATTCTGAACGAGGCGTTACCTATACGACTCGCCACAACGATACTCGTCGATCAGCAGGATCTCATGACCAAGACGGCGGTGGTTGCGCTCGGCGGCAACGCACTGACCCGGACGGGGCAGTCCGGGACGTGTGACGAAATGCTGGCCAACGCGGCGGCGATGGCGGCGGCGGTCAATGACGTGATCGAGGCAGGCTGGCGGGTGGTGATCGTGCACGGCAACGGCCCGCAGGTGGGGAACCTCGCCCTGCAGCAGGAAGCAACCACCATGGTGCCCGCGCAGCCCCTGGCTCTGCTCAATGCGATGACCCAGGGCCTGCTGGGCAGTCTCATCGCCCGCGCGGTCGATCTGCTGCGTGGTCCCGGCACCGCGGCCGCGCTGATCACTCATGTCACGGTTGATCCCGCTGACCCTGCGTTCGGCTCGCCCTCCAAGCCGATCGGCCCGTTCTTCGGGGCCACCGAGGCACAGCGACTGGCGGCAAACAGGGGCTGGGTGGTCCAGCCGGACTCGGGCCGCGGATACCGCCGGGTGGTGGCCTCGCCCGAGCCAACCAGCGTGATTGAAATCGCCGCATTGCGTGCCCTGGTCGACGCGGGGCACCTGGTGATCGCCGGGGGCGGGGGCGGCATCCCAATCGCGGAGACGGGCACGCGCAGCGTCACCGTTGACGCGGTCATCGACAAGGACCGGGCCGCCGGCCTCATCGCCCGCCTGCTCGGGGCGCAGGCGTTGCTGCTGGTCACTGCGGTGGACCGGGTCATGCTCGACTTCGGCAGGCCGACGCAGTCCGAACTGGGCACGATCACCGCCGCCGAG
>DPMS01000256.1 GCA_003541285.1 Actinomycetota bacterium | reverse complement strand
GGGCCGCGGCCCGCCAGCCCGCAGAGGAGCCACCGTGACCGAGCACGCCGCCGATCTCATCATCCTGGCACCCGAGAAGGTGGACGTGCCCCTCGCCGAGCTCGGCGAGGGGCACGTCCACCTTCTCGGGTGCCAGGATGATGAGATCGGCGGCGTGCTCGGTCACGGTGGCTCCTCTGCGGGCTGGCGGGCCGCGGCACGTGCGTGGCTCGCGCCGAGGGTGGACCGACGATGCCAGCCGCATGGTGGCGGTATCATGAGCGGCCGCGACCGTGCGCGCCCGCCCGGTAACCACCCCTATCCTGGTCAGGTGGGAGAAGGACGGACCTACGAGATCCGCACCTACGGGTGCCAGATGAACTTCCATGACTCCGAACGCCTGGCCGGCCTGCTGGAAGAAGCTGGTTACCAGCGGGTTCCCAGTGGCGAGACACCGGATGTGGTCGTTTTCAACACCTGCGCCGTACGGGAGAACGCGGACAACCGGCTGTATGGCAACCTGGGCCACCTGCTGCCGGTGAAGAACGCCCGGCCGGGCATGCAGATCGCGGTTGGCGGGTGCCTGGCGCAGAAGGACCGGGCGGGCATCGCGAAACGCGCGCCGTGGGTGGATGTGGTGTTCGGTACCCACAACATCGGCTCCCTGCCTGCCCTGCTGGAACGTGCCCGGGTGCAGGCGCAGGCGCAGGTGGAGATCGTCGAGTCGCTGGAGCGGTTCCCCTCCGTCCTGCCTGCCCGCCGGGAATCGGTGTACGCGGCGTGGGTCGCCATCTCCGTCGGCTGCAACAACACCTGCACGTTCTGCATCGTGCCCAGCCTGCGCGGGCGGGAGGAGGACCGCCGCCCGGGCGATGTGCTGGCCGAGATCCGGGCGCTGGTCAGCGACGGGGTACTGGAAATCACGCTGCTCGGGCAGAACGTCAACTCGTATGGGCTGGGATTCGGGGACCGCAAGGCGTTCGGCATGCTGCTGCGGTCCTGCGGGGAGACCGAGGGCCTGGAGCGGGTCCGGTTCACCTCGCCACATCCGCGGGACTTCACCGACGATGTGATCGAGGCCATGGCGGCCACCCCCAACGTCATGCCCCAGTTGCACATGCCGCTTCAGTCCGGGTCCGACACGGTGCTGCGGGCGATGCGCCGCGCCTACCGGCGGGAGGCGTACCTGGGGATCCTGGAGCGGGTCCGGGCGGCCATCCCGGACGCCGCCATCACCACGGATATCATCGTCGGCTTCCCCGGCGAGACCGAACGCGATTTCGCTGACACCCTGGATGTGGTGCGGCAGGCCCGGTTCTCGGGGGCTTTCACCTTCCAGTACTCGCAGCGTCCCGGTACCCCGGCCGCCGCCATGGACGACCAGGTTCCCGCCGACGTGGTGGCGGACCGCTACGAGCGGCTGGCCGCGCTGGTATCCGAGATCGCGCTGGCTGAGAACGAGGCGCTGGTCGGCAGGCAGGTCGAGGTGCTCGTCGCCGAGGGCGAGGGCCGCAAGGACGGCCTCACCCACCGCCAGTCCGGGCGGGCAAGGGACAACCGGCTGGTCCATTTCACGCCGGCCGGCACCGAGCCGCGCCCAGGTGACGTAGTGACCACGACGGTGACCAGGGCCGCCCCGCACTACCTCATCGCCGACACCGTCCCGCTGGCCGTGCGGCACACCCGTGGCGGCGACGCCTGGCAGGCATGGCAGGAGGGACCAGGCAAGGGCGCTGCCGGGCCCGCGCGCAACCAGGTGCCGCTCGGGATGCCCGCCGTGGGCGCGCCCGCGTCATGATCGCGGCGAGTTGCCTGCGCCAGGCGCATGCAGACAACCACGATCATGGAAGCCGGCCATGCTGATCGCCGCCGCCGTCTGCCCGCATCCACCGCTGCTGATCCCGGGCGCGCTGGGTGCTGCCGCCGGGAGCCCGCCCGCGGCACTGCGCGCTGTCGCCGATGCGTGTGCCGTGGCAGTTCACGCGCTGGTCGCGGCCGGGCCCGACCTGATCGCAGTGGTCGGCGGCGGGCCCGGCGACCGCGAGTACCCGGCCGGTGCGGCGGGCTCCCTGCACGATTTCGGGGTACCGGTCACGGTGGGGGAGGGAGAGCCGGTGCTGCCGCTCTCGCTGACAGTGGGCCGGTGGCTGCTGGACCAGGCAATGCAGGCGCCGGGAGCGGGTGGGCATGGCCAGGTGCCGGACATCCTCTTCCAGGCCGTCGATCAGCGGGCGCCCGCCGCCGACTGCCTCAAGCTGGGTGTTCTGATCGCGGAGCGCGCGCCGCGGGTTGCCCTGCTGGCCATGGGCGACGCCTCGGCGCGCCGGGCCCGTGACATCGAGGGTGCCGCCGATCCGGAGGCGCAGGAATACGACGATGAGGTGGCCGAGGCGCTGGCCGCCGCGGATGCCCGCTGGCTGGGGCGGCTGAACCCAGCACTCGACGACGAGCTGATGGTGGCTGGCCGGGCTGCCTGGCAGGTGCTGGCCGGTGCCGCCAGCGGGCGGCGGCTGCACGGCCGGCTGCTGTGCCTGGCCATCCCCTACGGCGTCACCTACCTGGTCGCCTCCTGGGAGGAACTCCGGGCAGACTGACGGCATGCCGGAACGGGTGATCGCTGTCGTCGGGCCCACCGCGGCAGGGAAATCGGAACTCTCGCTGCGGCTGTGCCTGGCACTGCACGGCGAGGTGGTGAACGCCGATTCCATGCAGCTGTATGCGGGCATGGACATCGGCACGGCGAAGCTCACCGTCGCCCAGCGCCGCGGCGTGCCCCACCACCTGCTCGGCATCTGGGATGTCAAGCACACCGCGAATGTCGCCGAGTACCAGCAGCTGGCCCGGGAGACGATCGCGGGCATTCATGCCCGGGGCCATGTGCCGGTGCTGACCGGGGGATCCGGGCTCTACGTGCGGGCAGCTGTGGACAATCTGGAGTTCCCCGGGACCGACCCGCAGGTCCGGGACCGGCTGGAAGCCGAACTGGCCGCGCAGGGCCCCAGGCCGCTGCATGAGCGGCTCGCCGCGCTCGACCCGGCCGCCGCCGCGGCGATCCTGCCCTCCAACGGGCGGCGGATCGTGCGCGCCCTGGAGGTGATCGAGGTGGCGGGGCATCCCTTCACCGCCACCCTGCCCCGGTATGAGGCCCGGTATCCGGTGGTGCAGATCGGGCTGCGGGTGGACCGGGACGAACTCGACCAGCGGATCGCCCGGCGGACTGAGCAGATGTGGCAGGAAGGATTCGTGGCCGAGGTGGCCGCCCTGGAGCACGCCGGGCTGCGGGAAGGCAGGACAGCGAGCCGCGCCCTCGGGTATGCCCAGGTGCTGCGGTTCCTCGCCGGGGCGTGCACCGAGGAGGAGGCGCGGGCACAGACCATCCAGGCGACGAGGCGGTTCGCGCGGCGGCAGGAGTCCTGGTTCCGCCGTGACCCGCGGGTCATCTGGCTGAACGCCGGTACCGGGGACGCCGACGACCTGCTGGAGGGTGCGCTGGCGGCCCTGGACGGCACGCTGGCCGGGCCTCACGGTGACTCCCGCAGCCGCCCGGGGGGGCACTGGCGGTAGCCGCCGCTGCCGATCGACGTAGCGTCGTGCTCTGCGGGCATGGGGTGAACGGAATTCGGTGGACGGCGATGAGATGACGGTGTGCAGTAGGCCAGGCAGCTGTGACCATGATCACGGACACTTTCCTGTGGTATTCACGGAAAACTGTCCACGGTCATGCCAGGCAGGTGCCGGGCAATCTTATGATCACGGCCGCCGGGGCTAGGCGATGGCCCAGGTCGCGGTGACGGTGGCGGACATGCTGGCATACGGGTAACCGGGGCACGGCGAGTCGGCGGGACACGCGATGGCGGGGGTGCCGCGGCCGCTGGCGGCCGGCCCGCCGCCCGCGGTGCCGGGTCCGCCAGGAACGGGGCTCGGCCCGCCGGAAGCTGCGCCCATCGGCGGTGGATACGGATAGTAGGCAGCGGAGACCTGCATGTTGATGATCCGCCCGAGGGAGATCCCGGCCGCGCCCGCCGCGGCCTTGGCCTGGGCTGTTGCATCGGTCACGGCCTTGGCGATGGCTGCGGCCCTCGCCGCCGCCCCGGTGCCGTGCACCGTTGCCTGGCCGGTGACGGTGAGACCGAGTGGGCTCCCGGCCGAGCAGCACCAGACCGGGTAGGGCAGCGACGGCCCGCCTGTGCTCACCGTAGCGGTGCTCACCCCGGCGGTG
>DPMS01000259.1 GCA_003541285.1 Actinomycetota bacterium | reverse complement strand
GGCGGCCGGGCGGGACTGGCGTGCTCGGCCCGCTCACGGCGGAGCGGGTACTCGCCGCGGGCGAGTCGCAGTCGGCCGCCTTCCTGGTGACGTACGTGAACGCGGTCGCCCCGGTCGCGGGCGGCTACGACGGATACCTGATCCACGGCCGCCCGGGGCGCCCCGCGACCTTGTCGGAGTGGGAGGTGTCATCATCCCTGCAACCGGGTCTGCCCGCGCTGGCAGGCGGGGTACGGGTCCGCACCGACGGCGCCGCGCCGGTAATCATCCTGCAGAGCGAGACCGACGTGTTCGGCGCGCTGTTCTCCCTCGGCTCCCGGCAGCCCGATGACGGCCGGCTCCGGATCTGGGAGATCGCNNGGCGCGGCGCACGCCGACACCTACACGCTGAGCGCCGCCTTCACCGACTCCGGCCAGCTGGGCGCCGCGGAACTGGCGGCACTGCTGACGCCCCGCAATGACCCGTTCGGCGTCGCCTACGCGGCCGCGATTAACTCCGGGCCGCAGCAGCACTACGTGGCGCAGGCGGCCATCGCGGCGCTGGACCGCTGGGTGCGGGACGGCACGCCGCCGCCCACCGCCGGCCGGCTGGGGACCGCCCCCGGCGAGCCGGCCCGGCTGCACCTCGACGAGCTGGGCATCGCCACCGGCGGAGTGCGCAGCCCGTGGGTGGACGTGCCGGCGGCAGTGCTGTCCGGGCTGGGCCAGGAGGCCTCCCCCGGTCCCGCCTTCCTGTTCGGCTCGACCCGCCCGCTGGCCGCCGGGACGCTGCGCCGGCTCTACCCGGCCGGGGCCGACGACTATGTGCCGGCTTTCCGGGCGGCGGCGGAGCAGATGGCAGATGCGGGATTCCTGCTTGCCGAGGATCTTGAGGAGGCCGTCGCGGTCGCCTTCGCGTCTTTCCCGGAGTGAGCCGGGACCCGGCAGTCACACGCTGAGGCACCTGCCGGTCCCGCGCTCAGGCCGGCGAGCCGCCGCCCGCCGCTTGCGCGCGCGCGGCCATCCGGACGATCGCCGCCCGGTCGAACTTCGCGAACTCCCCGACCGCCTCCACGGTGACCTGGTCACGCTGAATCAGCCTGCCAACCGTCCGCACCCGGCTGGCATCGTGCGCTTCGGTGACGCCTTCGAACAGGCACGGCTCGTACAGGGCCGTCGGGCGGCGGTAAGTGATCTCCAGCTTGACGGTCGGGCCGGGCACCCTGGCGATGACGTTCGCCACGGCCAGCACCACGTCGAACGAGGCCGCCAGCACGGCCCCGTGCACACAGTTCGGCGGCCCCTCGTACTGCCTGGTGAAGGTACCGGTCAGCAGTGCCTTCGGCGGATCGAAGGACACCGCCAGCGGGACCGCGAGCGGGTTGTGCCGGCCGACGATCACGTCGAAGGGCATCCGGCTCGCCAGGTCGATGCCGCCGCCGGCCAGGTCGCCCACGACGGCCGGGCCGTCCGCCCCGGCCCATTCGGGCACGAGGGTCCTGGACACCGACGGGTCGCTGCCGTGGCGTTCCAGTTCGTCGGCGATCTCCTGCAGCTTTCTGGCCGCGGCCAGGGTGGCCCCCGCGGATGCCGTCGCCGTGATTGACAGCCCGGCCAGGCGGCGTACCGCATCGGCCAGTGCCGCGGACTCCTGCTCCCGGCCCGCCAGGGCCGGGTGGTCCGGCATCACAGCCGGCGGCCGGTGCGGAACTCGGCCGACACCCGGGATGGCTCCCGCTTCTCCGCGAATGCGCGGGTTCCCTCGGTCATCTCCGGACCATACAGCAGCGAGTCGAACGTCATCCGGCCCACGTGGCCATGGTTGTCGTTGATGATCCACCTGAGCTGCGCTTGCGCCTGCGGCGCCTGCTCCAGTAGGCGAGGTTGGTGCGGGAGTCCGGCCCGCAAGGCGTTCTGCGTCATTCGAGGCCCGGGGCAGTTCCTGCCAGGGGCGGTGCCGCCGCGCGGTCATGCCTGGCCCGGCGGTGACGCGGTGCGGCTGTGCAGCCATTGGCCGAAGCTGGTGGCGATGATGCGCTGGTCGTGCACGCCGCGGGCGTGCGGTGAGGCGAGCCAGACGATGGGCGGCCCCATCACGGCCGGGTCAAGGACGGGCAGTTGCGCGGGGCGGTGCGGGGCGGGTGGGAGCATGCCGGTCTGGGTGGCACCACCGGGCAGCAGGATGTTGACCGTGATCGGAGTGCCGGCCAGGTCGGCGGCCATGATCCTCGACAGCGCCTCGGCCCCGGCGCGGGAGGGCCCGTAGGGCACGAAGCCGCGCCGGTTCATGGTGGCGTGGTTCATCGAGATGTTGACGATGCGCCCGCCGCCCGCGGCCAGCATCCGGGGGGTGACTTCCCGGGCCATCAGGAAGTAGCCGGTGAGGTTGGTGTCGAGCACCGCCCGGAACCCGTCGGCGGGAACCTCCCAGAACCCCTGCGGCTGCGTCATGAAGGCCGGGTTGACAGTTATCATCCCCAGGCCCGCGTTGTTGACCAGCATGTCCAGACCGCCCAGCCGTGACCACACCTGCTCCACAGCCCGGGCAACGCAGCCCTCGTCGCGCGCGTCGGCCGCGATACCAGTCGCGTTCGGCAACTGGGCGGCCGCGGCGGCGGCACGGCCGGCGGATCTGCTGGTCAGCATGACCGTGGCGCCCGCCCCGGCGAGTGCGCCGGCCATGGCCAGGCCCAGCCCGCTGGTCGCGCCGGTGACCAGCACCCGGGTACCGGTCAGGTCAATATCCTGCTCGTCTGCCATCTGCCCGGCAGGGCCCGTCCGGTTCGCCACCATCAGCCCACGATAAGCAGGCGACCGCACAACCTGGCCATCGGCTACCACCGCCGCGGATACTTGACCGGTGCCAGCCACCCCGCAGTGGGCGGCGCGGCACGGGCGCAGCCGTCAGTCACTTTCTCCGCGATGGGGCCATGAAGCGATGACCACCTGTTCCCTGCTGGTTGCGGCACCACCACGATGGTCATGGACTGGGAGTACCTGCTGCTCACCGCCCGCAAGCGGCACTAGCCACCCTCGGGACCGAGCCAGGCGACGGCAGCGACCACACCATTCACCGGACGCCGGGCGCGCCGGAAACCCGCTTCGCATGCCGGCGTCATCCAGGCTGCCAGCGGGTAGGCCCTCGTCTTGCCATGGCCGCCGGTTTACACTCGCACGGAGGGTGATTGCATGGATGATCTCGCTG
>DPMS01000056.1 GCA_003541285.1 Actinomycetota bacterium | reverse complement strand
AGAGTGCCGCGGTGCTCCGCTCGCCACCCAGAACGGCAGGTCAGCGCGCAGGCCTCTTGGAGACAGTAGGTCCGGCGCAGGCTCGCCGTCTCGCCCATCGGCCCGATTCCCGCACACTGGGAGCGGCAGAAGCGGTCGACTCAGCCGCCGCCTCAACGGGCCAGGTGAGTACCTCCGGGCGGAAGCAATGGGGTAGAAGGTGCATGCGGAAACGTCGTGAGAGTTCGGAGGTTCCTGCTCGTGCCTTCCCGCCGGAGCTGCTGGCAGAAGCGCGGTTGAAGCCCGGCGGCTGGGTCTACGCTATCGATCCCGCCTACGCTCCCGAAGGGCCTGACGGAGCCGTGCCACCTGAAGGCATCATCGGCGCATGGAAGATTGCTGACGATGGCACGCCGACCGGCGAATACCAGGCCAACCCGCGGTATGGCTCAAGCCCCTCCGCACAGTAAGTGCAGTCCGTGTGAGACGGCACCGTGATGCTGTCTCCGTCGTCTGGTCCCTCTACTCCCTCTACCAGCGACGGGCGGGCCTGCGAGCGAGGGCAAAGTAACTGGCGGGGCTGATCAGCCCCGCCATAGAGCGGATACCGGATCAGACAGCCGCGAGGAACGTGTCCATGTCGAAGGCGTCAGACGACTCCAGCAGGTAGAACCCCGTCTCCAGCAGTGTCGTGTACGCCTTCAGCCCTGCTTCGGCTGTCGGGTACTCAACCACTGTGACGAAGTCGTAGCGGCCGGTTGTCGCCCAGATGCCCAGGATCTTGCCGTCGAAGCTGTCGACAACTTCGGTTGCCTTGACGAACACGTCCTTGGCCTCGGGAAGGTGCTTGCGCCCCTCGTCGGTCAGCTTGATGAGCGTGACATGCTTCACCGGAAACACCCCCTTCCTACTTTCTCGCTACCGCCGAAGGACCCGGACGGAAAGGGCAAAATGGCCCAGATTGGCAGGACTTTCGGGGTCAGGCCCCATCCCCCCAGCATGCTGGGTCGGCAGGCGTGAAGCCGGCCGCCGCACAGCCCTCAGCCGGCCGGCTTGCCCGACCAGCCGGAGTGGCCGCACACCCGCCAGCGCGAGGCCACGCCCGATTCGGCCGCCGTCCAGGCAAGCAGGTGAGAAAAGCGTCTTTCCAGGGCCGGCCGGGGCTGATCTTGAGGATGCACTCGCGGGCGTGGCGGGCGAGCCGGACGGGGATGTGCCAGATCCGGTAGCGGAGCGTATCGGGGTCGGCGTCGCGCAGGTCCTGGTGGTCGTGGCAGCCGAGGAGGCGGGTCCAGGCGGTCAGGCCGGCGGCGATGTTCGCCGCGATGACCCAGCCCGTGCTGACCTGCCAGGACTTGGAGGGGAGGTTCCGCAGGCCCATGGCCTTGGCGGTGCGGACGCCGCCCGTCTCGACGACGGCATGCTCGCGGTGGACTGTGTCGATGTACTGCGGGTGATGGCTGCCCGGGACTCCCGCTATCCCGGTGTCCGGGATGTCCGTGCAGGTGATGGCACATCCCGCCACGGCGCACCGGTCCGGGTCCGCCACCGGATTCCGTCAATCAGCCGCCGCAGCTGCCACTTGCGCGGCCGGCCAGGCTTCTTCCCCCGGGGCAGCAGCGGCTCCAGCACTGCCCACTGCGCGTCCGTCAGATCAGCGCGGCCACTCACCGGTACCGTAGGCACGAGGTCTCCGTGGAGATGGTCTTCTTGGTCGTTGACTCATCTACCGGAGACCTCGCAACTTTCCGGGCAACGACACGCCATGTCACCAGCCCGTGATCAACACCCCACCGCCAGACCGCTTTCTAAACACGCCCTAGCCCCCTCCTCCCACCCACCTTCTCTGCCTCGCCCACTGGCCTTTCCTGTGTCCTGTCCAGTTGAAGGTTGCGAGGGCACTGCCCTCTGGGCTGGGGTTCGCAGGGTGGGCCTGGACGCCTGGGCGGACTGGTGTCCAGATTTGGGTTGCAGTTTCGGCAGGCCTAGCGGCACCCCGGGGTCGCTATCCGGCTGGCCGCCGTGCCAGGCCGAAACCTGCGACGTGATCGCCCTGGCCTGGGTCGTGGCGGCCATCCGCTCGCCGCCGGGCTGGCCGCGGTGGTGCACGTGCTGTGGCCAGGGTTCATGCACTGCCGGCTGGCCAGCCCGGCCGTGGCCGGCGCGGACGCCTCCGGCCGCGCGGTGGGCTGGCTGCGGCAGGCCAACAACCCAGCACGATCAGAAGAAAGGACTCCAGCCATGAGCACCGTTAGTCCCTGGGGTTCGGCGGGTCAGGCTGCGGTCCCGGCTGTCCGGCTCGGCTGCCGGGTTCCGTGCGCTGGCTTTTCGGGCTGTGCTGGTGCGGCCGGTTGTGCGGGCAGGAAGACGGCCGCCAGCAGGGCGCCCGCCGCCGCGACGCCGCCGGCCACGAGCGCGCCGGCGGTGAGGCCGCGCAGGAACGCGTTGGTGGACGCGAGGTGCAGCGCCTGCCCGAGTGCCGGGTGGCCGTGTGCCGCGGCGGCGCCTGCGGCTGTGTAGGCCGCGCCGATGGACTGCCGCGCTAGCGCCGCGATCTGGCCCGGCACGTCGGCGGGCAGGGTGGCGGTGAGCTGTGACCCGTAGATGGAGGCGTACACGCTGCCGATCACGGCCACGCCGAGGGTGCCGCCGACGAGCCTGGTCGTGTCGTTCACGGCCGAGCCGGCGCCTGCCATGCTCCGCGGGACCGCGCCCATGATCGCCTCGGTGGCGGGTGCTGAGGTCAGGCCCATGCCGAGGCCGTACAGCACCATCTGGGCCGCGATGAGCCCGTAGTTCAGCGTCGCGCTGGTGGTGGCCGCCACCCAGCCGTAGAACACGGCCATCGCGGCGAGCCCGGTTGCGGCGACGAGCTTGGTCCCGGCGCGCACGGCGAGCTGCGTCCCGGCGACCGATCCGATGGCGACCGACATCGCCACCGGCAGTAGCCGGACGCCGGCCGACAGCGGGCTGTAGCCCCGGACGAACTGGAAGTACTGGGTGATGAGGAAGATGAAGCCGAGCAGCGTGAAGAAGGACACCGTGACGGCGCCGCTGGCGGCGCTGAACCGCATGTTGCGGAAGAGCCGCACGTCGAGCATCGGGTGCGCCGCGCGCTGCTCGCGTGCGATGAACGCGGCGAGCAGCACCGCCGAGACGGCGAAGCCCGCCAGCGTGCGCGCCGCGCCCCACCCATAGGACGGCGCCTCGATGATCGTGTAGACGAGCAGTGCCATCATCGCCGACGACAGCACCAGGCCGGGGATGTCGGGCGCCGTCGCGTCCGGGTTCCGTGACGTGGGGACGGCCAGCGCCACGAGGGCCGCCGCGAGCGCCGCCACCGGCGTCATGGCGATGAAGACCGCGCCCCAGCTGAAGTGCGCGAGCAGCCAGCCGCCCACGATCGGCCCCATGGCGATGGCCACGCCGGCGATCGCGCCCCACAGGCCGATGGCACGGGCCCGCTCTCTGCGTTCGGTGAACACGTTGGAGATCAGCGACAGGGTCGCGGGGAACGACATGGCGGCGCCGAGCCCCATCACGGCCCTGGCCGCGATGAGCTGCCCGGCGCTGGCCGTGAGGCCCCCGGCAAGGCTGGCGGCACCGACGACGGCGAGCCCGGCGAGCAGCATGCCCTTGCGGCCGAACCGGTCGGACAGGCTGCCGGACGTGAGCAGCAGCGCGGCGAAGACGAGGTTGTAGGCGTCGACCACCCATTGCAGCTGGGTGGTGGTGGCGTGCAGGTCGCGCACCAGGTCGGGGAGCGCGACGTTCACCAGGGTCGTGTCGAGGTTGACAAGGAACGCCGCCAGCAGCAGCGCGGCGAGGATCATGGCCTTGGATCGCATGCTTAAGATCTTCAACTGGTGAGTTGAAAAAGTCAAGCTATAAGACTTGGAAGTCAAGTAGGCGTGGGCTAGGCTGGGCTCATGCGTAGTTACGGCCAGTACTGCTCGGTCGCCAAGGCGCTCGACGTCATCGGCGACCGGTGGACGCTCCTGATCGTCAGGGAACTGCTGCTGCGGGGCGCCTGCCGGTACACCGACCTGAAGAACGGCCTGCCGGGCATCGCCACCAACCTGCTCGCCGACCGGATCCGCGAGCT
>DPMS01000858.1 GCA_003541285.1 Actinomycetota bacterium | reverse complement strand
ACCAGGTGCTCGTAGATCTCGTCGGTGATAACCCATAGCCCGCGCTCGGCCGCCCACCGCCCGATCTCGGCGACTTGCTCCGGCGGGCAGACCGCCCCGGTGGGGTTTGACGGCGACACGAAGAGCAGCACCTTCGTGCGGCGGGTGCAGGCAGCTTCCAGGTCAGCGGCGGACGCCCGGTAGCCGGAGCGTTCGTCGGTCATGACCGGGACCGGCACGCCGCCGGCCAGGGCGATGGCCTCCGGGTAGGTGGTCCAGTGCGGGGTGGGCAGCAGCACCTCGTCGCCGGGGTCCAGCAAGGTCGCGAAGGCCTGGTAGACCGCTTGCTTGCCACCGTTGGTGATCAGCACCTGGCTCGCCTTCACCTGGTAGCCGGAGTCGCGTGCGGTCTTGGCCGCGACCGCCTCCCGCAGTTCGGGCAGCCCGGCCGTGGGGGTGTACTTGTGGAACCGCGGTTCCACGCACGCCCGCTGCGCCGCTTCCACGATGTAGTCGGGGGTCGGGAAATCCGGCTCGCCCGCACCGAACCCGATCACGGGCCGGCCCGCCGCTTTCAGTGCTTTCGCTTTAGCGTCCACGGCCAGGGTCGCGGATTCGGCGATGGCGGATATGCGTGCAGAGATACGAGGGTGAGCTGAGGTCATGACTCCATACTGGCACCTCTCGCGGCGGCCCCGAGACGGTTGCAGGTGCGACGGTTCGACGCCGGGGCATCCGGCAACGTAGACTTCAGCGTTGGTGGTGGTTCACTTCGCGGATCCCGCACGCCCACATGGGCGGTGGTGGCCGTGCCGGTGAACCAGCAGCAGCGGGCAGCGTGACCGGTTTGTGCTGGTCAGGCTGTCAGCCACAGGGCAGTAGCTCAATTGGCCAGAGTCCCGGTCTCCAAAACCGGTGGTTGGGGGTTCGAGTCCCTCCTGCCCTGCGAGCACAACCGCCGGCGGGTCAGCCGTCGGCACCAGTGAGTGACCGATCATTGCTGTTCAGGTGAGGACATGGCGACTCAGACACGTGGCCAGCCCACGGAGAGGCGGGCGAAGCCCGGCGGCCCATCCAAGGGCGGCCGGACCACGCCTGCGCTGTTCGTCCGCCAGGTCATCGCCGAACTGCGGAAGGTGATCTGGCCGACTCGCCGGGAACTGCGCACGTACACGATTGTCGCCCTGGTATTTGTGCTGGTGATGGTCGTGATCGTGACCAGCCTGGACTACGGCTTCACCAGGTTGGTGTTCGCCGTCTTCGGCTGAGCTGTGACCGGTGCGCGGAGGCTACTGGTGCCGCGGCCAGGGTGACGGCGAGGGCCGGGGGGCCATGCCACCGGGAAGCGTTTCCTGGGGGCTGGCGCCGAGGTGAGGCCGGGGGACCGGTGCCACCGGGGAAAGACTCAGGTGCCGGTGCCGCCAGGAAGAGCGGAGAGAAAGAGCTATCGTGTCCGAGTCCCAAGTGCATGTCGGTGGTGAGGCGGAGGATGCGCCGACCACGGACGGCCAGGTTGACCAGTCCAGCGTGACCGAGGATGCCGAGGCCGAGGTCGCAGAGGCGGCGGCTGAGGAGCAGGCGCCACAGACCGGTGGGCAGGAGCCCGGCGGCGAAGAAGTGGACGAGGAGGCCGACCCGGTTGCCCGGTTCGCGGCTGAACTGCGGCAACTGCCGGGTGACTGGTATGTGGTCCACTCCTACGCGGGCTACGAGAACCGGGTCAAGGGCAACCTGGAGAGCCGCACCCAGTCCCTGAACATGGAGGACTACATCTTCCAGATCGAGGTCCCGGTGCACCAGGTGACCGAGATCAAAGGGGGCAAGCGCCAGCAGGTGTCGGAGAAGGTCCTGCCCGGATACATCCTGGTCCGGATGGATCTCACCGACGAGTCCTGGGCGGCGGTGCGCAACACTCCGGGGGTGACCGGTTTCGTGGGCCTGTCCAGCAGGCCGTCACCGCTCAGCCTGGCCGAGGTTGCCAGCCTGCTCGCGCCGGAACCGGAGGAGAAGGCCGCGAAGGCGGAGATCACCCGGAGCACGGTGGAATTCGGGGTGGGCGAGTCCGTTACTGTGATGGATGGCCCGTTCGCGACGCTGCCCGCTACCGTGAACGAGATCAATCCCGACACTCAGAAGCTCAAGGTGCTGGTGTCGATCTTCGGCCGGGAGACCCCGGTCGAGCTTTCCTTCGACCAGGTCTCCAAGATCTGATCACGCACGCACGTTAGGTAAGGACCTCAACCGATGGCTCCGAGAAAGAAGAAGATCGCTGCGATCGTCAAGGTGCAGCTGAACGCCGGCGCGGCCACCCCGGCACCGCCGGTCGGCACCGCACTCGGCCCGCACGGTGTCAACATCATGGACTTCTGCAAGCAGTACAACGCGGCGACAGAGGCCCAGCGGGGGAACGTCATCCCGGTGGAGATCACGATCTACGAGGACAGGTCGTTCTCCTTCATCACCAAGACGCCGCCGGCCCCGGAGCTGATCAAGAAGGCGGCGGGTGTGGCCAAGGGCAGCGGCACGCCACACACGGCCAAGGTCGGCACGGTGACCGCCGCCCAGATCCGCGAAATCGCGCAGACCAAGATGCCTGACCTGAACGCGACCACGATCGAGGCGGCCGAGAAGATCATCGCCGGCACCGCCCGCTCGATGGGGATCACGATCCGGGGCTGATCATCTGCGGGGGCAGCCTGCCTGCCGCCGTATGCCGGGACAGCCGTATGCCGGGACAGCAGTAGCAGGACGGCCGTTGCAGTAACTGTCAGAACACGGCTTGTGGAAGGGCCAGGCGCTGGCCCGCTGACCACGACCTCCTAGGACATAAGGAGACAGGAGCATGAAGCGCAGCAAGGCATACCGCGCAGGAGAGGCCCAGATCGACCGGGACCGGCTCTACAGCCCGGCTGAGGCCGTCGTCCTCGCCAGGAAGACCTCCACCACCAAATTCGACCCGGCCGTTGAGGTCGCGCTGCGGCTCGGCGTGGACCCGCGTAAAGCGGACCAGATGGTCCGCGGCACCGTGAACCTGCCGCACGGCACCGGCAAGACGGCCCGGGTCCTGGTCTTCGCCACCGGTGGCCGGGCAGAGGAGGCACGGGCCGCCGGGGCCGACTATGTCGGCTCGGACGACCTGATCGAGCGCATCCAGGGCGGTTTCCTCGACTTCGACGCGGTCGTCGCCACTCCCGACCTGATGGGCAAGGTAGGGCGGCTGGGCCGGGTGCTCGGCCCGCGCGGTCTCATGCCCAACCCCAAGACCGGCACGGTCACNNCCGACATCAAGGGCGGCAAGATCGAGTTCCGGGTGGACCGGCACGCGAATCTGCATTTCATCATTGGCAAGGCCTCGTTCCCCGACACGGCACTGGTGGAGAACTACGCGGCAGCGATCGACGAGATCCTGCGGCTTAAGCCGTCGGCGGCCAAGGGCAGGTACCTCAAGAAGGTCGCCATGACGACCACCATGGGCCCCAGCATCCCGGTCGACCCGAGCAAGACCCGCGGCCTGGCCGAGGAGCTGGAGTCCGCCGCCAACTGACTGGGGGACCGCGTCTCTGCCCTCGTCTGCAGCACCCGGTTCGTGACCACGCTCCACTGTGACCTGGGCGGGGCCTGCCCGGATGTGGTCATGTGGGGTTGTGATGACGACCCAGAATGGCCACGTAGCAGTCGGCTTCCGGTTGGCGCAGCAGGACTTGGTCGATTGGGGCTGGAACCCGCTCAAAATGACCACGTCGCGAGCCTGGATCGGCGGCCGTGGCCATTTCGGGTTGTGATAGCAGCCTTTTCGGACCACGGCTCGTCTGGTAGCGAGTCGCTCTCCGCAGCCGTGGTCGATTCTGGTCGTGCTAGCAGCCCAGACCGAACACGGCCCGCCCGCACCCGGTCGATTGCCCACGACGCGGCCGGTATAGGTCGCCGGCCCGGACAGGCCGGCCCAAACCGGCCACGTCGTGGCCAGCCGGCGGCCGGTGCAGCCGGACTTGGCAAGACGGCCTGGGGCTGACCGCAGAGGCCAGCTCGGGGCGGGCTCGCGGGTGCGGTCACGGGCGGCTGCAGGCAGCGGTATAGCGGCGGTATACTCGATTCCTGCCAAAGACCGTCGGCTGTTGGCGCGTGCCTGGCACGCGGCGACCGAAGGACCCGTGTTGAGCGGGCGGCCCACGCAGGCGTCCGAGCTGAACCGTCGCTCTGGCCCGTGCTGGGCCGGGTGGCGAGCCCGCCCTGGTGCCCTGTGCCGGGGCGTTCGTCTTGCTGGGTCTCTTTCCGCCGACACGGATGCAGCCGCAGCTGGCCCTGCCCGGGCCACCGGCGGCTCAGGAAAGGAGGCCCATGGCGAGGGCGGAGAAGGTGGCCGCGGTCGCCGAGCTCACCGAGCGGTTCCAGAGCTCGAGTGGCGCGGTGCTGGCCGAGTACCGGGGCCTGACCGTGGCCCAGCTCGCCGAACTGCGCCGCTCGCTCGGCGAGCAGGCGACGTTCAGCGTCGTCAAGAACACGCTGACCAAGATCGCTGCCACCGAGGCAGGCATTGCGACCGAACTTGACGGGCTGCTGAGCGGCCCGTCCGCGATCGCCTTTGTCAAGGGCGACGTGGTCGAGGCTGCCAAGGGGCTGCGTGACTTCGCCAAGGCCAACCCGGCCCTGGTGATCAAGGGTGGTGTCATCGACGGCAAGTCGATGAGCCCGGCCGAGATCGAGCGTCTCGCCGACCTCGAATCGCGCGAGGTGCTGCTGGCCATGCTGGCCGGCGCCATGAAGGCGTCGATGGCGAACGCGGCTGCCACGATGGCCGCGCTGCCCACCCAGATGGCACGGCTGGCTGCCGCGCTGGTGGCAAAGCGGGAAGCCGAGCCTGGCGCCGCTGACGCAAGCACCGGCGAGGCCGTGGCACCTGCCGACGCGGTAGTTGCCAATGCCACAGATGCCGAACCCGAGACCCCAAACGACGAGGCCGTGGCTGATGCCGTCGGCCAGGACCAAGACTGACCAAACGGAGGAATCACCACCATGGCGAAGCTCAGCACCGACGACCTGCTCGACGCGTTCAAGGAGATGACCCTGCTTGAGCTGTCGGACTTCGTCAAGAAGTTCGAGGACACCTTCGACGTCAAGGCTGCGGCCCCGGTCGCGGTCGCGGCTGCGGCGCCCGGCGGCGGCGCCGCCGAGGCCGAGGTCGAGGAGAAGGACGAGTTCGACGTCATCCTGGANNGGCGACAA
Organism: Actinomycetota bacterium; assembly: GCA_003541285.1. Classification (GTDB taxonomy): domain Bacteria; phylum Actinomycetota; class Actinomycetes; order Streptosporangiales; family Streptosporangiaceae; genus UBA9676. The sequence continues at coordinate 645 of DPMS01000858.1, read as the reverse complement.
GAAGATCCAGGTCATCAAGGAAGTCCGTACCCTGACCAGCCTCGGCCTGAAGGAGGCCAAGGACCTGGTGGACGGTGCGCCCAAGCCACTCCTGGAGCACGTCAACAAGGAGACCGCGGACAAGGCGAAGGCCGCACTCGAGGGCGCTGGCGCTACCGTCACAGTCAAGTAACGATTTCGCAAGCGGAATGTGCCGGGTGGGCGGCGTGAGTCTGCGCCGGCCACCCGGGCACATCCGCGGGTGGCGCATCACCGCGTCCAGGCTGGCGCATTATCGCTGGCTGACCTGCACCCCTGCCCGTTTCTGCAGCATCAGCCGCCGGGTCATGCCCGGTAGCGGGTGCGGGGCCAGGGGAGCATACCCCGGCGGGCGGGCAGGCGGACCATCGACACGCGTGAACTGGTAGGTTTACCCGTGGGGGATGGAACCTACACCACAAGCTGGCTGTGGCGTTCGTCACGTTGCCCAGATGCCCCGGGCAACGCCCAGTGGGCTTGACGTTTTGCCTAGAACCAGCCATGCTGCGGAGCAACCGTGAACCTCATAGTGCGATACAGTTGACCAGCGGTGTGGCTGTAGGCTACACTGCCAATTTGCGCTGCACTCTGACGTCCTCGACATACCCCGAACCCCTCGCGGCGTGT
>DPMS01000463.1 GCA_003541285.1 Actinomycetota bacterium | reverse complement strand
GAGGAGCGGGGGCAGGGGCGGGCGGGCATCGAGCCTTTCGGTGATCTTGTCGATCTCGCGGTGCCAGGAGGCAACGTTGCCCTCGGTGAGGGCTACGTTGTGGCAGGCCAGGGGCTTGCAGCCGCCGTGGTCGGGCAGTCCTTCACCGCGGCCGTGACGCGCTTTCTCGCACAGCGCCTTGGTGTGATCGTGGACGCAGGTGACGTACTCGCCGGGATAGACGGCGGGGTCGTGCCGTGCCATGAGCCTGCGGAGCCTGTTGTCGTCGAGGACCACCTTGCCGCCGAACCCGGCCCGGCTGCCGAACTCTTCCAGGCGGCTGGCCGCCTCGTCGGCAGCGGGACCGGCGAGCTGCGTGTGCTGGTGGGATTCAACCGAGGCCATGAGGTGCTGGCCGCGGGCGAGGGCCTGCTCGCTTTCCACCTCGGCCCGGAACCCGGATTCACTGGTTCCGGCATAGCCTTCGAAAACCTGGACGCAGTGATGGCGGTAGGCGAGCGCTCCGGCGATGACGCCGCCGGGGCGGCGTGCGATGAACCAGGCCAATGTGCGCCTGAACTGGCTGTTTGCCAGATGCCAGGTGCGGTCGCCGACCGGAGGGATGCGGTCGGCGCGGTGGTGGCGCTGGCAGTAGTCGTTGATCCAGGCGGCGAAGCCGTTGAGGCGGGCGTTGGTGGCGCTGCTGGTCAGGACCCGGCTGACAGCATCAGGTTTGGTGCCGGGGCTGTGCTCAAGGCGGGCGAACAGGTCCTGGGTTTCCGGTGGCTGGAGCTGTTCCAGGACGGTGATGGCGCGGGCCGCAGGCTCGCCGATGCTCCAGGTGGCGGGGACGCCGGCGGGGTCGTTCTCGCCTTTGAAGACGAGGCTTCGCATCTTCCACCGGTAGGGCGTTCCGGCGGCGTCGCGTTCGATCGTCAGGCATCCTCGCTGCAGGTGCTTGATCTCGCTGTCCCTGGCGCCGGAGAGGAAGGCCAGCGCGATGTAGCAGGCGTCCTGAAGGAGCCTGGCCAGGCTGGCGAGGCTGTCGCGTTCCGTGTGGTCGGCGAGTAGCGCCTCGATCCAGGGCTGTCCGTCCAGGCGGCCGAGGGCCGGCCGGCCGCTGACCGTCTGCGGGGTGATCCCGACGATGGCGGCGGCCTCGTCGATCATGCGCCGGTATCGTCCCACGGATATCCTGTCGCGGCCGAGTTCGAGGGCGATCGCGGTGGTGCTGGCCTTGCCCCGCCAGGCGGGCAGGGGCCTGCTTGCCGCGATGCGTTCCCCGAGCCATGCTCGAAGTTGGACGGGCAGTCCTCCGTAGGGGTGGGGCCCGCCCGGCGGGAGTGGTGCCCGCCAGCGGCGGTCGGCGGCGAGGATGTCGGCGGAGAAGCCGTCGATGAACCGCATCGCCCAGACGAACAGCGGCCCGAAGACTTCTTCGGGGATCCGGGCGGTGGCGTTCTCGCCGGCACGGGCATTCGGTGTGCTCCACCCGTCGAGGTGCAGCGGGTCGAAGCGCAGCCCGCCGGATGGCAGGCTGCTGCGCCAGAGCCAGAACTTGCGTACTCCTGAGCATGCTCTCTTCCGGGTGCCCGGGTTCGGCAGCGAGCGGCCCAGGAACCGCTGGTAGTCCTCAAGGTCGGCACCGGTCATCCCGCTCACGCTGGCGTTCCTGCCGGCTGCCCACGTCAGGAACCGGGCGTAGTCGGTGAACGCCGTCCGGACGGTGGCGGCCGCAGGCCGGTCTTCGCCGGGCGGGACAGGGCCGCCGAGCATGGCGTAGCACAGTTCCTTGCCGGTCTCCCGGTGGGAGGCGGGGATCGGGCGGAAGTCGAGGATGAAACGGCGCTCGTGCTTCTTGAGCATCGCGGGGCTCAGGTCCCAGACGTCGTCGCTGAACCGGGAGGTGGACTCCAGGGCGCGGCCCGCGCGAAGCGGCCTGCCCGCGAAGACGAACGGGTCGCTGCCTCCCAGCGTCCCCGCGGTGGAGCGTGCGGCAGGCGCGGCGTGCATGGCGGTGAGGGTCACGGCAGCTCCCAGGGGTTCTCGATCAGGTCGAGGAGTGCGTCGCCCGGCTTGCTTGCCTGGGCCTGTTCCAGTTCGGCCGGGGTGAACTTGGCGAGGATGTCCTCGCGGATGGCGACCCAGGCGGGTCCGTAGCGGTCCCACCATGCTTCTTCGGTGACCTCGCGCCGCCGCTGGCCCAGGGCGTCGAGCAGGCTGAGGAGACGGGGAAGGTGATCGCGGGTGACCAGGCAGTTCCCGCAGTGGAAGCAGTCCAGGAACGTGACCTCGCAGGGCTTGCCGGTGGCGGGATGTCGGCTGTGGTCGGCGCAGGCAGCCCAGCCCGTGTCCAGCTCGCCGACGTCCTTGCCGACGGTCCCGGGTTCTCCCAGGACCACGGGGCCGCCTCCGGCGGCGCGGGCGGCGCGTTCGTGGGCCAGGCGGGCTGCCTGCTCGGCGTCGGTGAGCGCTTCGCCGAGGACTTCCTCGGCCCAGGAGACGATGACCGGGTCGCCGCTGAGGTAGTTGCGGAACAGGACGGGCATCGTGTTGGACTTGGCGGCCGAAGGCAGGTGCCCGCCCAGCCGCTTGGTGCGCCGCACCTCCATGCTGGTCTTGATCCGGTTGAAGCTGACCTGCAACGGCACGGCCGGGGCAGAGACGCCGCCGACGGCGGGCGCCGGGTCGGCCAGCAGCGGCCGGGGCCTGTCGGCCGCCCACCGGGTCGGCAGGATCGGCGTGGCCTTGAGCGACTCCTCGAACACGGCCCTGTGGTCGTCGGGGACTTTGAGCCCGGCGGCGTATCCGTTGCGCCAGGCGCACCACAGCAGCGGCGACCCGCACTGCTGTCGGCTCCGCGCCGTGAGTTCCAGCATCAGCAGGTAGAAGCCGCCCGGGTAGCGCAACTCGCGGCCGGGCGGCCCGATCTCCCACGTCACCGTCTCGAACCAGCGCCGGGCGCCGCGGCGCCGCTTGACGATGACCAGCTCGACGGCCTTGCCTTCTAGGATCCGGTGCCGGACCGGAAGCTCTTTGATCGTCTCCCCGTTGCGTTCCGACAGCGCCGCGGCGAGCATCATCAGGGGAGGCAGGTCCGGCAGCGTCACGAACAGCCGTCCCGCCAGCTCATGGCGCCCGGCAGAGAACGCGGCCGGGCGGGGACCGGGCGGCACCGGAACCTGCCCAGTGGCTGCCATGCCCGCCAGCATCTTCCCCGTGGCCCTGTCGTCCTGCGCGAGCGCCGCGTCGCCGGACTGATACCGGCGGAGCAGGTCTTCGCCGGCCTGGATCCGGTCGCGGATCCGGGCCGAGTCGGACCGCAGCGCGGCCAGCAGCCGTGCCAGCTCGCCGTCGGAGAAGCCGGCGGTCAGCCTCTTCGCGCCGCCCCGGGCGTGTTCCTCCGCCTGGCCGACGACCGTCAGCCGCGCCGGCAGGCGCCGCTGGACGTGGTCCAGGACATCGGCGGCGACCTGGCCGCGGATGGCCGCCCGGGTAAGCAGCAGGCGGGCCTCGGCAAGGTCGCGCAGCACCGTGACAGGTGCGCTCGCCGCCCGCTGGGCGCGGAACGAGTCCAGGTGCTCGCAGGTCAGCTGCTGCGGAAGCTGCGGGGCATCGGGAAGCGAGCCGAGGAACTTCACCAGTCGGCCCAGCGCTCCCCACCCCGTGCCGGCGGCCGCGAGCGTGCGCAGGCCGCCGCCGGGGCCGGTCCGCTCGGCGAACGCCCCGGCTAGGGCTTCATGCCAGCCCGGCAGCGGCAGCCCCGACAAGTCGAACGTCCGGCGCCGCCCGTCGTCTCCGCAGAAGGCCACCGTCGTCCGGCCACCGGCCGTGGCAACAGGGTCCGCCCGTTCATAGCCTCCCGCGGGCAGGGCCGACACCTTGCCCGGCCCGGTGCTGCCCCGGCCCTGCCTGCTCACAGGCTGCTTCCGGCCGTCGGCGGGGAGTCGTCTGCGACCAGTTCCAGCGGCGTGTCCCTGGGGTCCTCCCACCGGTCCGGGACCAGCGCCATCCGCGTCTCCATCTCCAGTTCCTGCAAGGCATGCAGGTAAATGACCGTCGTGAGAACAGAGCGGTGGCCCAGCCTGCGGCGCACCCAGTCCAGCGGGTCCCCGAAGATGCGCGTGTAATGGCCGCGCTGACCGGGATTCATCTCAGCCAGCGCCGCGATATGCCCGCGCTGCAGCTGCTCGAGTGTCACGACCGCGAAGGAGTGGCGCAGGAGATGGGCATGACACGACAAGCCCAGGCCCTGCTGCGCGCACCGGCCGTTGGCCGCGGCGAACATGCTCTTCCAGGTCGAGACCGCCAGCGGCCAGCCGTCCTCGCCCAGCCAGAACATCGCCGGCTCCAGCCCTTCCTCCGTTTCCGCCAGCAGCCGTCGGCGCTCGGCGGGGCCGAGCATCTTGACGTTCACCCTGTACTTGGACCTGCCCGGGGCCCAGACCAGGTCCGGCCGTTCCGGGTCGTCGATCACCAGGGGACGGCGCATCTTCCGGTAGCGCCCGGCGTCCCGCGCGTCCGCCACGACCTCGGCCCGGTCAAGCTCCGCATACGCGGCCAGCTCCCGCGTCACGCTGCCGGGAACGTAGACCCAGCGGGCCGAGGCGTTCTTCGCGATCGAGCCGGACAGCCAGAACTTCTGGTAACCGCCCTGCCCCGCGCTGACCGGCACCTCCAGCGTGGTCAGGCTCGCCTGCTCGCTCAGCCGCATGCCGGTGCGGACCATGAGGTCGGTGAACGACGAGTTCCGTGCCGCCCACCGGCCCCGGAACCCCCGGGAAGGAAGCCCGTCGGCCCCGTAGCCGCGCAGGCCCGTATCCCGCCACCGCCGGTAGGACGCCGGCGGCAGCCACTCGATCCGCTCGCCGCCCTCGTCATGGGCATACGTCGCCGGAACAAGCTCGCCGCCGTAAAGAGGAGCGCAGACTGTCCCCGGAGGGGCAGGGCGCCGGGCCCGCTGCGGGATCGGCACCGCACCCGCCAGCTTCCGCGTCACCGCCCACGCATAGAACTGGTTGACGTGCGAAACCTCCTGGCTCCACGTCGCGCCGGCCACCCGCGGTCCTGCCTCGTCCCGCCGGCGCCACTGGTGATAGGCCAGATGATCTTCCTCGCCCGCATCCCTCCAGGACCTGCCGCCCCTCGACCGCTCCAGGAACGTCAGGAACCCCGCCAGCGCCCGCGCCCGGTTCGCGTTGCTGTTCCACGGCGCATCAATCAGCACCGGCCGGTGAAAGTACGAGTTCAGCTCGGTGTCGTACTCGAACCGCGGCGACAGCAGGAACGGCAGCCCGTCCGGCACTCCCTTTTCATCCAGGAACGCCCGTATGCCGTCCGGCGCACCCCCAAGCCAGGCGGGCACCTGTTCCGGATCGGCAAGGTCCCGGGTCGTGTGGTGCACCGTCCACGCAGATCCGCATGTGAGCACGGAGAGTCAGCATAACGGTAACGGTCAGTGTTCAGTCATGCACAA
>DPMS01000482.1 GCA_003541285.1 Actinomycetota bacterium | reverse complement strand
GGACTATTTCGACGCGCGAGCCGAGATCGTGGTGACCAATCCTGGTTCCGGGGAGGACGCGGCGGTCCACGTGGCTGACGACGGCAGCGTCACCTGGATGCGTGACTACTGGGCTGAGGCCGCGATCGTTATCTGGGAGCCGGAATTTCGCGGGTGGATCGCTGATCCCGCGACAGTCGCGGGCACCGTCGTGGCGACGATCTCGCGGGCCATGTCCCACGTTGCCCCCGGTCGGCAGGTGAGTGGGATGACACGGGCGTCTATGCCGGACCGGGCGGTGGCGCAGATGAACCGCGCCTAACCCCGGTTCGTCATCCCCGCCGCGCAGCGAAAGGAATCCTTGATGACCGGCAGGACGAGTACAAGGTCAGCCCCACGGTCACGTGGTGGTGTTGCTCGCCCTGCCCTGGGCGGGACCTGCACCGTTTCTGGGTCTGTGGCCCCTGGCTTTATGCGCAGGCCAGGGCAGGGCGGGGCTCCGGTGCCGGTTCCGCCCACCCACGATCGGGGAACCGACATGGCAGGCCAATGGCCGGTACGGGATTTTCTGGAACTGGGTGCGCTGCCGGGCGCGGTGCCCTCCGCGCGGCTGCACGCGCGTCAGATCGTCTGGGACCAGTACTGACGGCGCTCAGCGAATCGGTGGAGCAGGTGGTCTCCGAGTTGGTGACCAATTCGGTGGCTGCCGCCAGGGCCATGCCGCAGATCGAGCCGGTGCGTTTGTGGTTGCTGTCGGACACCAGGAAAGTCGTGGTGCTGGTGTGGGATGCCAACCCTCAGCCACCGGCCTTAACCGAGGCCGACGAATACCACGAAAGCGGCCGGGGGCTGTTCCTGGTGCAAGCGTTCAGCGAACGCTGGGGCTCCTACCCAACGCCGCAGATGGGCGGCAAGGCCGTCTGGGCGCTGTGCGGCACGAACACCGATCAGTCAATCAACCCCGCACGGTGAGGAGGCCCGGTGCCCGACGATTCCGTTCCCGTTCCCGAGATGGTCCGCCACTACGCCGCCTACATGCGGGCATGGCTGCATGTCACCCCGCAGACCAGCGTGCACGGCAACCGGGCAGAACTACGCCTGAACTTCGGCAGCAAGATGTTCGTGGCCGTGTTCGGCTGCCGTAAGAAGAAGTGGTCGCTGCGTCACATCGAGATCCGCCGGGGCGAGCAGACCGCCACCTTCACCTGCGGCGAGCTAGCCAAGGCGATGGCCACGTTACTCGGGCACGAGCCGCTGGCGCCCACCCCGCAGGCGGTCGGCGCCACCTCGGGGCCACGGACCGACACCACGCTCCGCGAACGGCGCACCACGGTGATCCGCGTATGAGCCCGGCTGGCCGGGGGTGTGCCGGGTGAGTGAGCAGCACACGGCCGCTGTCATGGTGCGCGAACTGGGCCGTCAGCTTGCCGCGTTGCGCCGCGCGGCCGGGCTGACCCAGCACCAGCTCGCAGGGCTGACCGGATTCTCCCGCTCTACGGTGTCCTTGGCCGAAATCGGCCGCGAGTCGCATGCCCATCAATTCTGGGAAGCCTGCGACAAGGCCCTGGATGCCGGCGGTGCCCTGACGGCTGGCTTTGACCAGGTCACCGCAGTGCGCGAGGCCCAGCAGCAGGCCGCAGCCCGTGCCGCGCAACAAGCCCGCGAGGCCCATGCCCTGGCCGCGCTCACGGCAGCTCAGCAGCAAGTACCCGGTTCCTGAGCCGCTGAGTGGCGCACACAGCTGCGACTACCAGCGCTGTCGTTGTGTCTGGCAGGTGTCAGGCGGGCCCCTGGCCCAGGGCGAGCCCGCCCTGTCCCGGCGCGAGACCGCCCTGTCCCTGCCCCTGCCCCTGCCCAGAGCCTGGCCCATGATGGGGGGATGGACTGTGCGGATGGGCTCGCCCATGGGACGGCTGGGCAGCCGGCGGCATGCCCCTTCACGGTGGACAGGCCGGTCATGCTGCAGCGGTGGGAGCGCCTGACGTTCCTGCACTGGAGTTACGATCCGCAGGTCGTTCAGCGCCTGCTGCCGCCGCACCTGGTGGTCGACGCCTTCGACGGCGTCGCGTGGGTGGGCCTGGTGCCGTTCTACATGCGGGTCGCCGCCCCTGGCGGGCTGCGTGTTCCCTGGGTGTCGAACTTCTGCGAGACGAACGTGCGCACCTACGTCCGCGACCCCGAGGGCCGCCAGGGGATCTGGTTCTTCTCCCTGGACGCGGCGCGGGCAGGTGCGGTCGTCGTCGCCCGCACCACGTTCGGGCTGCCGTATTTCTGGTCGCGGATGCGGATCGCCGAACGCGGCGCGCAGCTCGCCTACGGCTGCCGGCGCACCTGGCCCGGCCCACGGCCGGCCACCAGCCGGGTGCGGATCGAGGTGGGCAGCCAGTACAGCGCGGCCGAACTGAACGAGCGCGACCACTTCCTGACCGCCCGGTGGCGGCTGTTCAGCGTGCTCGCGACGCGGCACCTGTCCGCGCGGGCGTGCCATCCGCCCTGGCCCCTGCACCGCGCACGGGTGATCCGCTGCGAGGACGGTCTCCTCGCCGCGGCTGGGCTGCCCGCTCCCCGGGGTGAGCCGCTGGCGCACTACTCGCCCGGCGTCGATGTCAGGATCAGTGGCCCGGAGACCTAGCGTTGATCATGTCCCGCGGTACTGGCTGGCGGGCGCGGCGCCTGGTGCGCTGCCCAGCCTGGCGGCGGCCAGGCGCCAGGCTGCCAGGGCCGCGCCGACGTCGCGAGCGGTGACGTCGACGTGGGTGAGCATCCGCACCCGGCCGGCCACCGTGGTGACCAGGACGCCCTCGGAGGCGAGCGCGTCCACCCAGGTGGCCAGCCGGTGCCCGGTGGCCCCCACCACGTCGGCGAACACGATGTTGGTCTCCACCTGGGCCGGGTCCAGGCTTCCCGGCACGATCCCGGCGACACCCTCGGCCAGCCGGCGGGCGTTCGCGTGATCGGTGGCGAGCCGGCCGGGTCCCTCTTCCAGCGCGATCAGCCCGGCCGCCGCCATGATCCCGGCCTGCCGCCAGCCGGCCCCGAACAAGATCTTCAGCCGGCGTGCCTCGCGGATGAACTCAAGGTCCCCGGCCAGGACCGAGCCGATCGGCGCGCCGAGGCCCTTGGACAGGCAGAACATCATCGCGTCGACCCCGGCCGCATAATCGGCGACGGACGCGCCGGTCACCGCGCAGGCGTTGAAGATCCGCGCGCCGTCCAGGTACAGCGGCACTGCGTGGTCGGCGCAGACCTTGCTGATGGCCCGCACGTCGGCGGCCGGCATGACCGCGCCCCCGCC
>DPMS01000906.1 GCA_003541285.1 Actinomycetota bacterium | reverse complement strand
CTCGAACTCCCCCGCATAGTGCGACACATCGGTCGACGTGCCGCCCATGTCGAACCCGATCACCTCGCCAAAGCCCGCCTGCTGGGCGGTGCGGGCCATGCCCACGATCCCGCCCGCCGGCCCGGACAGGATCGCGTCCTTACCCCGGAACAGATGCGCGTCGGTGAGCCCGCCGTTGGACTGCATGAACTGGACCCGGACGCCGCCAAGCTCGGCGGACACATGATCCACATACCGGGCGATGATCGGTGAGAGATAGGCGTCCACCAGGGTGGTGTCGCCGCGGGAGACCAGTTTCATGAGCGGGCTGGTCGCATGTGACTCCGACACCTGGGTGAACCCGATGCCGCGGGCGATCTCGCCGATCCGCGCCTCGTGCGCCGGATAGCGGTAGCCGTGCATGCACACGACCGCCACCGACCGCAGGCCCTCGTCGTACGCGGCCCGGAGGCCAGCCGCGACCGCGTCCTCGTCCAGCGGGCGGATGATCTCCCCGTGAGCGCCGACCCGCTCGGGCGCCTCGATCACCCGTGAGTAGAGCATCTCCGGCCGGATGATCTCCAGCGCGAAGATCTGTGGCCGGTCCTGGTAGGCGATCCGCAGCGCGTCGGCGAAACCCGCCGTGATCACCAGCACCGTGGGCTCGCCTTTTCGCTCCAGCAGAGCGTTGGTCGCCACGGTGGTGCCGAGTCTGACCACGGAGATGCGTTCGGCCGGAATGGGTTGTGAGGGCGGGACCACCAGCAGGTGCCGGATCCCGGCGACGGCTGGATCGGTGTACCGGCCAGGGTTCTCCGACAGCAGCTTATGGACGGCCAGGGTGCCGTCCGGGCGGCGCGCCACCACGTCGGTGAACGTGCCGCCGCGGTCGATCCAGAACTCCCAGCGCCCGTCCATCCCTCTCCTCCCTGGGACCATCCTTGCGTCCCGCCCGGAGAGCCAGCCAGTCTGCCATCCGGCCGGCCAGGGTGAGCGCCGTCATGCTGCCCGATCTGTCCTGGTCCGTGCTGGTCAGCGCCCTAGGTCCGGGCCAGCGAGGACTTGTGCCTCATGTGTCAGCAGTTTGCTCGCGGAGCATGATGGAACTAGTGGGGCCGGAGACGGGACGGTGCGCAACTGGTCTGCGACTCACGGTTGCCGTGCTTCCCGCCCGAGCGTGAAGCCCACCGGGGGGGGATTGGCGATGGTATCTGCGACCGTGCGGATTCCCGGCAGTGGGGAAGCCGAGCCGCCAGCAACCGCGGAGTGGGCTCACGTACCCACTTACCTGCGGCGTGACGCCTGCTACCTGGAGATCCTGATCCCGGCCAGGGACGAGGCCCGCCGCCTGCCGCATGCCCTCATGCGCATGATGCGGTACCTGGAACAGCAACCGTATTCATCATCGCTGGTGGTGGTCGACAACGGCAGCGTCGACCGGACGGTCGACCTCGTCAGCCGGCTGCACTCGCCGTCCGTCGCCATCCACGTCATCGGCTGCGCCCAGCCCGGAAAGGGCGCCGCCGTGCGGCGGGGGATCCTCACCTCGCGTGCCCGGTTCATCGGATACAAAGACGCCGACCTTGCCACCCCGATCGAGACCCTCGACTTCGTGGTTCCGCTGCTCGAAGGCGGCTGCCAGGCGGTCGTCGGCTCGCGTCGGGTAGGCGGCGCCACCTACGCCGAGCGCCAGGCCGGCAACCGGTCCGTCGGCAGCATGCTCTTCCGCCGGATGGCCCACTGGATCCTGCCCGGGATCGCCGACACCCAGTGCGGCTTCAAGTTCTTCGATGGCGATCTGGCGCGCTCCATCGCCGGGCAACTGCATGTCGAGGGGTTCGCGTTCGATGTCGAACTCCTCCGGGCGGTCGGCGAGATGGGGGTCGGCATCGCGGAGATCCCGGTCGTGTGGTCAGAACAGGAAGGCTCCACCCTGCACGCACTGCGGGACGGCGCCCGGGCCGCCGCCGACGTGGTCCGCCTGGCGCACCGCAGGGGTTACTGAATGTCAGCACTCGGGAAGCTGTCGGGGCGCAGGGTCCTCTTCCTGAACTGGCGTGACCTCTCGAACCCGGACGCCGGCGGGGCAGAAGCGTACGCGGAGCAGATCGCGCACCGGTTCGGCTATGCGGGGGTAAGGGTCACCTTGTTCACCTCCGAGTACCCGGATGCGGCGCCGTTCGACTGGGCGCAGGAGTACCTCGTCGCACGGGAAGGAGGCCGCCTCGGCGTGTACCTGGCCGCCGGGCGGCACCTGAGGCGGTACGGGCGGCGGTATGACGCGATCGTCGACTGCCAGAACGGCATCCCCTTCTTCGCCCCCTTCTGGGCGCCCGAGGGGACCGCCGTCGTCTGCATCGTGCACCACGTCCACCAGCAGCAGTTCAACATGTACTACCGCTGGCCGGCCAACTGGGTGGGACGCATGCTGGAGGGAAGGGTCACCCGCCGCGTCTACCGTGATGTCCCCTTCGTCGCGGTCTCGCCGTCCACCCGCGCCGAGATGCGGCACCAGCTGGGCCTGCGGGGCCCGATCCATATCGTGCCCAACGGCGTCGAGTCCCCGCCCCGGGGAGAACGCGAGCGGTCCGCCACCCCGTCCATCGCGGTGGTCACCAGGCTCGTCCCGCACAAGCGGCTGCACCTGCTGGTGGAAGCGGTGCCCGCGCTGCTGCGCAGCTGGCCGGGCCTGCGGGTGGACATCGCGGGCACCGGCCCGGCCCGGGCCCGCCTGCTTGCCCAGGTGCGGGGGCTGGGGCTGGAACGAGTCGTGCACCTGCCCGGGCGGGTGACCGAGCAGGGCAAGTACGACCTGCTCAGCCACGCCTGGCTGACCGTGGCACCGTCCCTGGCGGAGGGATGGGGCCTCACCGTCCTGGAAGCCAACGCGCTGGGCACGCCCGCCGTGGCCTATGACGTTCCCGGCCTGCGGGACTCTGTGTGCGACGGCCAGACCGGCTGGCTCGTGCCAGCCGGGCGCGGGCTGGAAACAGCCCTGGCGAATGCCCTGGATTCGGTCGCGGACCCGGCCGCCCAGCGTGCCATCGCCGGGCAGTGCCAGCGGTGGGCGGGCAGGTTCTCCTGGGACGCCAGCGCGGAGCGGCTCGCTCGCGTCCTGGTGTCGGAGGTGACCCGGCGGAGTATGGGCAGTTCATCCCGGCGGCAGGCCATCGACCTGGCGACGGTCGCGTCCTGGCCGCCCGGCGCGGCCGACGCGGCGGCCGGGCGGTTGCGGCAGACGCTCCGGGTGACCGATGCGTTCAGCTGCGACCAGGACGGGCTGCGGATCCTGCTCACCGGCTGCGACGAGCTCGGCGCCGCCACCGCACTGCGGCGGGCGGAGGCACCGCAGGCCCGGCTCCGGCTGGCGACCAGCAGGCAGGTGCTGTGCGGCACCGGCGAGGATGAGCTGGGGTGACCGTCAGCCAGCGGGACGAATTCATCGCCACCCGCGGCGCCAGGTGGATCACGGTGGCCTTCGTAGCCGTGGGCATCCTCAACTACGGGTACGCGCTGATCCTGACCCGGCTGCTGAACGTGGCCGCCTATGCACGGTTCGGCGCAGGCCAGGGCCTGCTGCTGTGGGCCGTGACCGTGGCAACAGTGTCGGTGCCCTGGATCCTCGCCCAGTCGCTGGCCCGCGCCCGCTCGGCCGCCGACCGGACCGCCGCGGTCATGTTTGCGCTGATGACGAGCGTGGGTCTCGGGCTCGTCGCTGCCGCCGTCATCGGCCTGATCACCGCCCGGTTCGCCGCCCTGTCCGCCACCCTCGTCCTGGCGGCCAGCACGTTCGTCATCTTCCTTGGCATGCCCACCATGGGCTGGCTGCAGGGACGCGGGCGGATGCGCACCCTGTCGGTCCTGACCGTGGCGGAGAGCCTGGTGAAGATCGTTTCCGGGCTGCTGCTGGTAACCGCCGCCGGACTGGGCGATGCGGGGGCGTTTGCCGGTTTCGGCATCGGGGGGCTGCTCCTGCTGGCGTGGCTGCCGCCGCTGCCGCATGGCCGCCGGGAGCGCTGGCGGGCCTCCCTGGCCAACCGTGACCTGTGGCACCGCGCGACCGGCATCGCCGCGGTGCAGGGACTGGTGACGATACTCACGGTGATCGACGTGGTCCTGGTCACCCTGCTGCCGGCCAGCCGGGCCGCGGCGGCCAGCTATCAGGCCAGCGCCGCTGTCTCCCGGGTCACTGTGTTCGTGGCCAGCGCGGTGGGCACGGCGTTCTTCCCGTCGCTCTCCAAGCGTGCGCCCGGCAGTGACCTGGCCAACCGGGCGATCCGGATGTACGTGACGGTGGCGCTGCCGCTCACCGCGATCCTGGTGACCGTTCCCGCACCGGTGCTGGGAGCGGTCTTCCCGCCCGAGTACAGCGAGATGGTGCTCCTGCTCAGGTTCACCGCGCTCGCCGGGCTGGCCGTGGGCGGCCTCAACCTGCTGACGACCTTCTTCCAGGCGGTGGGCGACTACTCCTGCCTGTGGTGGCAGGGCGCTGGCCTGATCGGGTATGTCACGGCGCTGCTGGCCGGATGGCGGGCCGACGGTGTCACCGGGCTGGCCGTGGGCGGCGCGGTGGGCGCCTGTGCCGCGCTCGCACTGGTGGCGTACTGGCTGGTCCGCCGCCAGGGCTACGCGGTGTTCACCCGTCTACGGCTGGTGGAGCCGATCGTGGCGGCGGCGGTGCTAATCGGCCTGCGGCCGGTCCCGGTTGCCTGGCTGGTGATCGCCACCCTCGTGGGGTTGCTGGCGGCAGTGAGATTCCTGCGCCGCCCCGGATCACCGGGACTGGACGGGGCGGCGCGCGGACAGCGGAGGGAACCAATGAGGCATATCAGGAACCAGGCCGCGGTCATGCTGCTGACTGACGCGGTATGGCGGGGCAAACCGCGTGAGGCCACGATCCCGGAACTGCAGAGCGCGATGGCCGTGGCCTTCCGCAACCAGGTCGAGGGCCGGCTCGCCCGCGCCTACCCGCAGCAGCTCGCATACGTGCTGACCGAGGTCAAGGTCGCCAACGACCTGTTCGCCCGCAACCTGCGACAGGTGACCCACCGGCTCCAGCGGGCCGGCATCCCCTCGGTGCTGATCAAGGCAGACGTCCCGGGTGAGTGCGTCCACACCGACTTCGATCTGGTGGTGCGCTCCTGGCAGTGGGAAGGCGCGCTGGCCGCGCTGGCCGGCTGGTACGTGCACCGTTCGACCTACTGGCTGGAACGCTCGACCAAGGCTCACCTCTACCCACTCGTGGGACCTGCACTGCACCTGCACGCCAGCGTCTCCTGGTTCGGCATCCCGGTGCTGCCCACCGACCGGCTGATGGCCGGTGCCTGCGAGACCGAGCACGGCTGCCTGGTCCCGGCACCCGCCGACCATCTGCGGATCTGGCTGGCGCACGCGCTGTTCCAGAACCTCGCGCTTGACTTGTCCGAGCTCTTCGCGGTGCGGGACCTGCTCAAGCCCGATGTGATGCACCCCGCACGTGAGGAGGCCGTGCGGGAAGGCTGGGTGGCCGGTTACGACGGTGCGCTGGCGACCGTGGAGATAGCCATCGACCGGCTCGACCGCGCGGTCCCGCTCAGCCTGCCGATGGCGCTGCCCATGGCACTGTCCCTGCGGGCCGGCGCAGAGCATGCCTACCATCTGATCCGGGCAGGCCAGACCCGGGAGGCGGCCAGGGAGGCCGCGCTGCGGGTTCCCCTGGTCCTGGCCAAGAAACGCCGGGTGCGGATCACATGAGCCGCCACCCACGCCTGGTTGTGGCCGTCTGCGGGCCGGACGGGTCGGGCAAGTCCACGCTCACCCGGCAGCTGGCGCGCCGCCTGGAGGCGCACGGGTTCTCGGTGGCGACCGCGTACTGCTTCGGGTGCGTGCTGTGCCGCCGGGCGCCGGCGGGACGGGGCCGGGCGCGCGCCCCCGCCACGCAGCGGCGGTCCTGGGCACGCCGGGCACACGCCATGGTGGACGCGGCGGAACTGGCCGCACGGCTGGCCTGGGCATACCTGGCAGCCCGCCGCGGTGCTCACGGGCGGCCACCCGCCGTGGTCACCGATCGTGGCCCACTCGACGGGCTGGCCAAGTTCAGCCCGCCGCCGAGTTCGCTGACGGCGGCGCTGTTCGCCTGGCTAGGCCGCCGCTACGACCTGCTGCTGCTGCTGGACGCCCCATCACAGGTGCTGGCGGCACGCGACCGTGAGCACTCACCAGGCGAGCTCGGCCGGTGGCGGGCCGCCTACCGCGGCTGGGCCGGGTGGATGCCGTCATCGGCCCGGCTGGACACCGGTGACCAGCCGCCGGCCACGGTCGCAGTGGAGGCGGCAGCACTGGCCATCAGGTCCTGGCCCGGAAGCAGCCGTGGTGCTCCCAGCCAGGCGGTGGCCGGCGCCAACCTGCCGGCTGGCCGCTTCGGCACGGGCCAGGCACCGGCGCTGGCCGTCTCATCGCACGGGGAGCGACTCTCGGTGGCGGCCGCCGCGGTGATCGCCCACGAGGTCGGGCATGCCCTGCAGGACCGTCAGCGCGACCCGTGGATGAGCCCCGGCAATCCCCGGTACGGCGGCGGGGGTGCCGCCGTGGCCGACATGCTGGCCCACTGGCTCGCGGGGCATTTCCAGGTCACGGTCGTCACCGCGGCACGCCAGGGTGGAACAAGCAGCCACGACGGAGTGTGCTACCGGTATCTCCCCGTCAGCTGGGCGGGGCCGCGCGCGGGCCAGCTGTTGTTCCATGCGCTGCTGCCCAGGGCGGCCCGGCGGATACCGCACGACCTGTGGATCGAGAGCTTCACCCCGCCGTTCTCCACCAGCTTCCTGCCGCTCTTCACACCGGCCCGGGTACTGGGCTTCGCCCAGAACCTCAGCGGCGAGGAAATGACACGCCGGTACCGGGTCCCCTTCTTCCTCATCGAGCGGTTCGGGCTGCGCTTCTACCGCGACATCGTGGTGCTCAACCCGGCCGACGAGGCGCGGGTCCGGCGCTGCAGCCCGGCCGCGCGCGTGTCGGTCATCCCGAACTGCGTCGACCTGCAGCCCCTGGCCAGCCAGCAGCCCGGCCAGGGTGCGTACATCCTGTTCCTTGGCCGGGTCGGCCTCTGGGAGAAAGGACTGGACCTGCTGCTGGCGGCCTACCAGCGCAGCGGCGTGGCCATGCCGCTGCTGCTGGCGGGCAGCGGCACCGCAGCCGAAGAACACAAGCTCGCCAGGCTGCTGGCCGGCACCGGCGCCGGGGTCCACTGGCTCGGGCAAGCGGCCGGCCGGCGCAAGCACGATCTGCTGGCCGGCTGCGCCTTCCTCGTGCTGCCCTCCCGGTACGAGGCTTTCGGCATCTCCGCGCTGGAGGCGATGTCCTACGGCAAGCCGGTGGTGCATTTCGACCTGCCCAGCCTGCGCTGGATGAGCGGAGATGTGCGGGTCCCGCCGCTCGACGTCAGTGCGCTCGCGCATGAGCTGCGTGAGCTGGCGGACGACCAGCCACGGCGGCGGGAGCTGGGCCGGATGGCATATGCCACCGCGGCCGACTACGGGCCGGAGCAGACCGCGCAACGGTACCTCACACTCGTCCAGCGGCTTCTTCCCGGGGACCGCGCCGGGCAGCAGCCGGAAAGCGGGTCGCGCCGATGAAGACCCGCACCCGGACAGACCCGCTGACCTCGGCGGTCGAGCAGGGCGTTCCGCTCCTTGTGCTGTCACCCCACCTGGACGACGCCGCGCTCTCCTGCGGCGCGATGCTGATCCACGCCAGCAGCCGTACCCAGGTCACGGTCGCCACCCTGTTCACCGAGGCTCCCCCGCCGCCGTACACCCTGTCGGCCCGGCGCTACCTGCGCCAGGTCGGGGCGCCCGACGCGCAGACGCTGTACAGCCAGCGCAGGGCGGAGGACCGCGCCGCACTCGAACCGCTGGGCATCACCTGCACGCACGCGGGGCTCACCGAAGCGCAGTTCCGCCGGCGGCCGCACCTGGGAACGCCGTCCGTGTGGGCGCGGCTGCTGCCCGAACTCGCGCATCTGTACCCGGTGTACCGGCTGCACGTCATCTCAGGCCACGTCACCCCGGACGATGCCGGCACGTTGCGGCTGGCACTCGAACTGGTTATCCGGCTGGCGGGCCGGGGACTCGTACTGGCACCGCTCGGGGTCGGCAGGCACGTCGACCACGTGCTGGTGCGCACGGCGGCCGCCTACAGCGGTGCCCCTGTCGTCTACTACAGCGACTTTCCCTACAACCTGCGCCATCCAGCCGACCCCGGCTTCCTCCAGCGTCATGGCCTGATCGAGATGAACTGGTCACGCCAGCTACGCGGCAAGTCCGGACTGATCCGCGCCTACCGGACCCAGGCACACGCACTCTTCCCCGGCGGCCGGATCCCGCTCGTCCCCGAGACGTATTTCTTCCCCGGCGTTCCCGCTGGCAGCGCACCCCGGGCACCCAGGTGACGGCGAACGGCACCCGCAAGGCGGCGGGCCGGCCAGCCGCTGGCGGCTCAGGGACGCTCGCGCTCATCGCCGTGGCGGTCGGCGTCGCCACCACCCTCATCCGGCTGGCGGCCACCAGCCGATCCTTCGACCTGTTCGGGGACGAGATCATCTACACAGACCTCGGTCACAGCGCGGCCGCTGGCGGGTTTCCCAGCATTACCGGCCGGCCGTTCTTCCTGCACCCACCGGGCTTCTTCTACCTGGAAGCAGGCTGGGAGAAGCTGCTCGGCTACCAGGGCGACCTGGTCGTACACGTCTACCAGATGCGTGCGCTCAACGCCGTGCTCGCGGGAGCCACCGCCGTGGTGCTGGCACTGCTCGTGGCGCGGGCCGGCTCGGTCTGGGCAGCGGCGGTGGCCGGCGCCATGTTCGCCGTGGAGCCCTACTGCATCCGGCAGAACGACCGGGTGCTGCTCGAGACCGCGATGATGCTCTGGTTGCTGCTGGGCTACCTGGCCCTGGCCTACCTGATCGGCCGGCCACCCAGCCGCTGGGTTCTTGCCGGGGCGGCCGGCACCGGGGTGCTGTTCGGCTTCGCGGTGCTCACCAAGGACGTGGCGGCCCTGCTCACCGTACTGCCACTGCTCGCCGCCGCGGCGCTCGGCTGGGGACTGCGCCGCCGGGTGACGCTGCTGGTGGTGGGCTGCACAATGGTGACCTACGGTGTGTACCTGGCGGTGGTGGCCGCCACCGGGTACTTCCAGGCGCTCTGGCAGGCCAAGACCGAGGGACTTCAGCGGCTGCTCGGCCTGATCCAGGCCACGGGGTTCAACAAGTTCGGGTCCACGTCGCTCATCGGCCGTCTCACCTCGGAGGCCAGCTACTTCGGGGTGACCTATATCCTGCTGGTCCTCGCCCTGACCGCGCTGGTACTGCTGCTGCGCCGGGGCGGGCCGCTGCAGCGGGTACTGGCGCTGCTGCAGATCGCCGCTTTCACCACTCTTGGCTACGCGCTGTTCGTTGGCACCCTGGAAGAGCAGGCGCTGTACCTACTGCTGGTCCCCAGCATGCTGACAGTGCCGGTGGCGGCCACGCTCTGGCGCGGCCACCTCGGCCGGCATCGCCGAGTGCCGCGCACCGTGCTGCTCAGCACAATGGCGATCCTCATGCTTGGCCTCAACCTCGCCACCTGCGTGCAATGGCTGGTGCAGCCGGACAACGGGTACGCGCGCCTGCGCCAGTACCTGGCCGCGCACGTGCCCGCCGGCTCCGCGATCATCGCGGTGGACGGCACGAACGAGCGCGGCATCACCGAGTGGGCGCTTTCCGACAGGTACCGCGTCGGCCGCTGGTCGACGCCCGCAGCCAGGGCAAAGGCCCACGCCCGGTACGTCGTCGTGCCGTGGGCGACGATCAAGCTGGGATATGGGCATCTCAGCCCGGCGCAGGTGCGCGCTCTCGTCCGGCAGGGACGGCCGGTGTTCTCGTTTCATGAGCGCACGTACGGCGACCTTGTGCTCTACCAGCTGCCGCCGGCCGGTGGCCATGGGCGGTAGCAGACGGCCACGGCGCGTGCTGCTGTTTACCAGCAGCCCGCTGGAAGGCAGCGAAGGGGCCGACAAGCAGCTTGCCGCCATGATCGCCAGCATGATCCCGGACATGGAGTTCACCTGGTTCACCAGGTGGCCCGCCATGGGACGCAAGCCGAGGCTGGCAAGCGGGCACGCCGTCCCTATCGCCTCACGCGACGGCATTCCCCACACCGCGGAGCGACTGCAGGTCACCGCGGCGGGTGCGTTCCTTGCGCGCCACAGTGACCTGGTGCACGCGATCCTGACCGTAGGCACAGGATTCCCGCTGCTCTCCCGGTGGTGGCAGTTGCTCTTCCCGTCCCGGCCGGTCATCCACACCGCGCCGGGAGTCATGGAGCCGCATCTGCTCAGCCGGTCCCGCCCGCTGGGAACGACCGTCGCGTACTCCGACGTGACGGCGCAGGCGCTGCGCGCTGCCGGCTTCGGCGATGTCCGCGTGATCGCTCCAGCGGTGTCACTGGCGCAATGGCCATGCCGTCCCCGCGCCGCCGGAATCCCCGCGGTGCTGTTCGCGGGCCACCACGATCCCGGCGGTGGCGCCACCGAGGCGATCGCGGCGNNTAGCCACCAGCGATGTGCTCTTGTTCATACCGCGGTCGTTGTCTGGGAAGGCTGACATCCCGCTCACCGTGCTGGAGGCGCTCGCGACCGGCCGGCCGGTAATAATCAGCGATCTGCCGCAGGTCGCCGGGCTTGGTGACGCGGTACTCCGGGTACCAGCAGGCGATGACCGGCAAGCCGGCCTGCTACTGGCGACTCTGCTCGCCGAGCCACGGCGCTGGGAGGCCATGGCCGGGCGGGGGACCGCTGTGGTGCGGGCACGGTTCGGGCCACAGCGATGCGCCACGCAGTACCGGCGTCTGTACTCCGAACTGCTCGGCTGAACCCACGGCAGCCGGTGACAACGGTCCCGGTCAAGCTCACCCGCCAGTGATGAGCACGCGATGGGCTACACCGAAGGCGGCACGGGCGGTCGCTGGAGCAACCCGGGCGTCCCAGCTCAGTTTGGGGGCAGGCACTGGGCTGCACACCCGCTACCAGGAGGAACACCGATGACAGCCAGCGCCCGGTTCATCGTGCTGTGGAGCACGCCAGAAGATCCTCCGGAGTTCGATCGCCACTACCGGGAGGTCCACATCCAGCCAGGCGTTCCCTCCACGGTCCAGAATTCGCCGCATATGGCCCAATGCTCCGGGCGACTGCCTGGCCGCGCTGGCGGGCTGGGTGGGAGGACTGCCGGACGTGGTCATTTTGGTTGATAACAGCCGTAAACAACCACGTCCTGGTCTTGCTGGGCTTCTCCAGGCCCCATGCGCTGGAGATGGCTGCGCGCACGGCCCACCGGTGAGACTGCCCCGGTCATGACGTGGGAGATCTCAGGTCACCCAGCGGGCGGTCGGCAGTGCCCCGCGACTGGCCTCCGTACCGCGACAGCGGGACCTTCTGCTCTGCCGGAACCAGGTGCCGGACCGCGAAGGTAGGGGCATGGGCCAGGTAGCGGAGCGAGGGCTGCCCGTCGTCGATGCGCGCGCCGGCGCGGAGGGCACCCGGATCGATCTGGACGGCGTCTGCCGCTGGTACAGGACCGGCGACACCGTCGTCAAGGCGATCGACCAGGTTAATCTGCACGTCGACGAGTCGGCGTTCCTGGTGGTGCTGGGCCCGTCCGGCTCGGGCAAGACCACCCTGCTCAACCTGATCGGCGCGCTGGACGCGCCCAGCTCGGGCACCGTCCGGCTGGCCGGGCACGAGCTGACCACCGCCTCCCGGGCGGAGCGCACCCGGGTCCGGCGCCACAGCGTCAGCTTCATCTTCCAGAGTTTCAACCTGTTCCCCGGCCTGACCGCGCTGGAGAATGTGCAGTTCGGTGCCGATGTGGCCGGCCGGGGCGACGCGCATGCCGTCGCCATGGAGGTGCTGGGGCAGGTGGGCCTGGCCGACCGGGCCAGTCATTTCGCGCACCAGTTGTCGGGCGGGGAGCAGCAGCGGGTTGCCATCGCGCGGGCCCTCGCCACCGGCAACCCGATCCTGCTCGCCGATGAGCCAACCGGCGAACTCGACTTCCGCACCGGGGTGCAGATCCTGGAACTGCTGCGGGCACAGGCGCAGGCCGGCAAGACCGTGCTGGTGGTCACGCACAACCGGGAGATATCGCGGATCAGCGACCGGGTGATCGAACTGTCCAGCGGGCACATCATCAACGACGGGCCGCCCGAGGGCGGGCGGGCCGATATCGCTGACCTGCGCTGGTAGGCCGCAATGGCCGACCGGACACTCTGGGTGCGCTGGTCCTGGCGCGATCTGCGGGCCCGGTGGGTGCAGGTCGCGGCGCTGGCCCTGGTGATCGCGCTGGGCACCGGCACCTATGCGGCCCTGCTGAGCACGTCGGCCTGGCGCAGGCAATCCAACGACGCGAGCTTCGCCCTGCTCCACACTCATGACCTGCGGGTCACGCTCGCCCAGGGTAGTTCAGCCCGACAGGGCAGCCTCCTCGCGATGGTCCGGCGGCTGCCGCACGCGGCTGACGTGACCGCAGCCAGGGAGCGGCTGCTTGTCCCTACCCAGGTGGCCGGGCCGCTAGGTGTACTGGTCCCCGGTGAACTGGTCGGCACCGCAGCCGGCCAGGGGCCCGGAGTGGACACCGTGCACATCGCGGCCGGACGCGGGCTGCCGGCGGCTGGCGGCGGCGCACCAGCCGCCGGCGGCTTGCCTGCTGTCGTGCTTGACCGGGGTTTCGCCCAGCAGAACGGCCTGCCCGATACCGGGACATTGCGGGTCGCTGGCGGCGCGCTGGTGCGCTACACCGGGATCGGCCAGTCGCCGGAGTTCTTCGTGGCCAGCGGCGGCGCCGGCGGCACACCCTTCCTGAGCCAGAAGATCTACGCGGTGCTGTTCACGACGCTAGCCACCGCGCAGCGGCTGGCCCGGGCGCCGGGCCGGGTCAACGACCTGGTGCTGACTCTCCGGCCGGGAACGGACCGCTCCGTGGTGCAGCGCGAACTACGCCGCGCCCTCGCGGCGGCGACACCACCGGTCAGCGCCGCCGTGACCACCCGCAGCCAGATACCCGCCTACAAGGTGCTCTATGAGGACATCAACACCGATGAGCAACTGTGGCGCATCATCGCCCTGCTGGTGCTGGCCGGGGCGGCGTTCGCCGTGCTCAACCTGGCCACCCGGATCGTGGAGTCGCAGCGCCGTGAGATCGGCATCGGGATGGCGCTCGGGGTCCGGCCAGCGCTGCTGGCGGTGCGGCCACTGCTGTTCGCGGCGCAGGTCGCGCTCATCGGGGTCGTATTCGGGGTCGCGGCCGGTTACCTGGTCGGGATCCCGCTGCGCGGGGCCTTCGAAAGCCTCCTGCCACTGCCGGTGTGGCGCAGCCCGTTCCAGGCCGGGACTTTCGCGCAGGCGGCCGCGATCGGGTTCGTGCTGCCGTTCGCGGCAGCCGCGTGGCCGGTCTGGCGGGCGGTGCGGGTACAGCCGGTCGAGGCGATCCGGATCGAGGCGAGTGACTTCGTTCCGCTGTACCACCGCACGGTCGATCTGTTCGGCGGGCCGCAGAGCGAGAGCGAGGGTTGGGCACGGCTCGTCGAGCGCCTGCGGGCGCGTCTTGGGGGCGGTGCGGTGCACGGTCTGGGACTGCATCCCGAACACCGTCCGGAGCGTGCCTGGCGGCCGCTTGCGCCCGGAGAGCGGCCGCCGCCCGGAGGCGCAGGCATGGGAGCCCGGCCACTATGGCTGATCGAGCCGCCGCGCAGGCTGAAGGAAAACAGAGGCGTTCCGCACGATGACGGCCCGCTCGAGCTGCTGGCCGGTCCCGAGCGGATCGAATCCGGGTGGTGGGACGGGGATGAGATCGCACGCGATTACTTCATCGCGCGCACGCCGAGCGCTGGGCTTATATGGGTATACCGCGAACGCGGCACGGCCGGCGCCTGGTATCTGCACGGCGTATTCGCCTAGGGAAACTCTGAAGTAT
>DPMS01000626.1 GCA_003541285.1 Actinomycetota bacterium | reverse complement strand
CGGCCCTGCATGATGTGCGAGGACCCGCCCTGCGTGTACGTCTGCCCGGTCGGTGCCACCTTCCGGACTGCCGATGGGCTGGTGCTGGTCGACCAGAACGTGTGCATCGGCTGCCGGACATGCATGGCCGCCTGCCCGTATGAGGCGCGGTACTTCAACTGGTCCGATCCGCCCAAGGTTACGCGGCTGCCGTCTAAGCCGACCCCGGAGTTCCCGGTGCCGCAGGTCAAGGGCACCGTCGGCAAGTGCGTACTGTGCGCGGACCGGCTCCCGCACGGGGAACTGCCGGCCTGCGTGTCCGGCTGCCCGATGGGCGCACTCTATGTCGGTGACCTGGCAACCGATGTCGCCGTCAACGGGCTCGGGACAACGGTCAGGCTGTCGGAGTTCCTCAAGGCGAACGACGCGGTCCGGTTCAAGGAGGAACTCGGCACCAACCCGCGTGTCTACTACATCCTCGGCCACAGCCAGAACATCTGAGAGCGACGCCATGACTACCATCAATGACAGCCACCAGGAACTGCCGGCCCCTGCCGGGCAGCCACAGCCGGACGCGTGTGAGGCGGCGCTGCGGCCGTTCCGGCGGCCTGGGCGCTGGTACTGGCTGCTGCTGGCCGCGCTGACCGCGGTAGTCGCGCTCGGCGCGGTCGCGTGGGCGATCCAGTTGCGCCGCGGCATGGACGTTGCCGGCTACAACGACCACGCGTTCTGGGCCATTTACCTCGCCGACGTGGTGACCTTCATCGGGGTCAGTTACGGCGGCGCGGTGATCTCGGCGGTCCTGCGGCTGACCGGAGCGCCCTGGCGGGCACCGCTGAGCCGGCTGGCTGAGGGAACGGCGGTGGTCACCGTGCTCATTGGCGGGGCCTTCATCATCCCCCACCTGGGCCGCCCGGAACTGATCTGGGAACTGGTGACCCGGCCAAACCTGTCTTCCCCGATCTTCTGGGACTTCGTCGCGGTCGGCACCTACACGATCGGCTCGATCATCTTCTTCGTCCTGCCGCTCGTCCCGGACCTGGCGATCCTGCACCGCATGCACCCGGACCGGATCGGTCGGCGCGCCCGCCTCTACGCTGCCATCTCCCGCGGCTGGGCCGGCACCCCCCGCCAGCGCGCAGTCCTGCACGGCGCGCTCGGCCTGACCGCGATCATGATCATCCCGCTGGCCGTGTCGGTGCATTCGGTGCTGTCCTGGGCGTTCGCGCTGGTCAGCCGGCCCTGGTGGCATGAGAGCATCTGGGCGCCCTACTTCGTCGTCGCGGCCCTGTATTCCGGGGTCGCCCTCGTCATCCTGGTTGTGGCCGGCTTCCGGCGCGCGTATCACCTGGAAGTATTCATCACCCCCCGGCACTTCGCCCGGCTCGGCTTCATCCTCGCCACCTTCGCCGCCGCCTATCTCTACCTCACCTTCGCCGACATTCTCCCCGACGCCTACGTCGGGGAGAACGGGCCCGCAGCAGTGTTCCAGGCGCTCCTGCTCGGTCACTTCGCCCCGTATTTCTGGACCTTCGTGGTCGCCGCCGGCCTGCTGCCGCTGCTGCTGGTCGCGACCCCGCGCACCCGCACCGTGCCAGGGATGGTCACCGCGGCAGCCTTCGTCGTCCCCGCCATGTGGCTCAAGCGCATGATCATGGTCGCCGACCCCGCCACCTACGACCGCATCACCGGCACCTTCGGCACCTACCACTTCACCTGGATCTCCGTCAGCATCACCCTGGCCGGCCTGGCCGCGATCCCGCTGCTGCTCATGCTCCTGTTCCGGATCCTCCCCCTGCTGCCGGTCGACGAGATCGAGGAACTCCGGCAGACGCCGGGCAGCCAGCAGGCACAGCCGCGGGGTACCCGGCCGGAACCGGTGGCAGCGCAGGTTGCCAGCCAACAGGACGGGCAGGCAGCGGGATCCAGCCTCGCGCCCGCCACCCAGCCCGCCAACGGCAGGGCCCGGCGACAGCGGGCCCGGCGCCGCAGCGCGGCAGCAGGGCTGGTGGTGCTGGCCGCCGGCAGCCTGAGCTTCGCCTTCGCCGGGCCAGCCCACGCTGCTACGCACGCCGCGCCGAAACCCGCCGTGATCACGGTGACCGGGACGGACACCGCCAGCGGCGTGCACCTGGCCGCCACCCTCACCGATCCCAACGGCAAGCCGCTCAGCGGGGTAACCGTGAGCTTCTACCAGCGCACCACCGAGTTCGGGCCAAAGGGGCAGCTCGTGCCGCTTGGCAGCGCCGTCACCAGCACCCGCGGCGTGGCCCGGCTGGCCGGGCACCCTGCCGCCACTGGCAGGCAGCAGTTCGTCGCAAGCTACCCAGGCGGGACGCAGGCAGCATCAGCATCGGCCCGCGTCAGCGTCGTGGTGACCACGGCCCGCACAACCATCCAGACCTCACCGCCCAAGCCGTTCGCCGGCCTGGGCAAGGTCCTGGCCGGGGTCCTGCTGACAGCGGTCGCCCTGATCCTCATCACCCTCGCCATCCAGGTCGAACGCGTCCGCAGGGCCTGCCGCGCAGGAATCTGACCTGCCGCTTTACGGATGCCGCCGACCCGCGGGGGCTGGGGCGTCCGGTTAGGTGAAAGGAAGGGGAACGGTATGCCGAGTGCCAGGACCAGCAAGCAGCGGGCCCGGGAACGGGTCGCCCGGATGCGCGCCGAGCAGCACCGCCGTGAACGCCGCCGCAACATCCTCCTCGGCACCACCGCCGGGCTGTCAGCCGCCGTAGTAGCCAGCGCCTAGGGCAGGCAACTGCGGCTGACCTCCGCATCCGACCCCCGGCTGGCCGAGTTCATCACCACCTACGCGCAAGGCCCGCAGACCCCCGAGCCCGGCGCGGCGTGCTCAGGCGGAACCGGCACCCCGATACCCTGACCCAACGGGTCTGGGAGCGGCACGACCGCCTCACCCGTCAGCGCCTGGCCCATCCGCCGTCGTCGCGGGCGGCTGGGATGCAACGACGGTGAATCCCAGGCGGCGGATTCCGACGGTGATGCCCGGGGTCTGCGTGTCGCTCAGGCTGATCGCCTGCTGTGTGGCGGTGAACGTGGTGCCGAGCTTGACGGTGGTGGCCGACACCGAAAAGGACCCGGTGTATTGGCCACCCACCAATGTCTGGGACGGCGATGCGGTCACGGTCAGGGCAGCCAGCGCCAGGCCCCCGCCACGGTCAGGCCGCGCGCGCGGTGCGGGAGCGCAGGGCACCGGCCAGAGGGATGTAACGGTTAACGGATCTCATCCGGATCTCCTCACAGGTACTGTAGCGATTCGCTAATGGCGCGAGGCTCTCGCGCGGCCGGAGTAAAGTGTCAAGACCTGTGGATCAAGCTCTTTGACAGCGGGGTTTGCCGGGCCACCCCATCGGTCGTGCCGCTGGAATTGGTGGGCACGCCAATCAGCATCACTCCAGCTGCGATCACCCCGGTCACGCTACCGGCCCTCCCCCTGTCACTTGCCATCCCGGCGCGCACACCCATACAGAACTTCCATTTCCGTGCCGCGCCGGCGGACCGGTCAGCCACAAGATCAGGACGGCGGAGGCACGGCGATATCCCATCCTGGGCCTATAGCAATGACCTGTGCATATTGCTGGCCCCGCAGCAGCCAAATCCCTCTCGGATTGCAACCGGCCATCCACGCTA
>DPMS01000907.1 GCA_003541285.1 Actinomycetota bacterium | reverse complement strand
GGGGGCGCTGCGGCCGAACAGGATCTGCACCGGCGAGTCGTAGCGGAGCAGTTCCTCGACCGCGGGGACGGCCAGGGCTGGCTCGGCCCGCAGCCGGTCCGCCTGGCCGGGGTGGGCAAGCAGCGCCACCAGGCCGTTGGACAGCAGCCCGGTGGTGGTCTCGAAGCCGGCCGCCAGCAGCAGCGCCGCCATGGTCACCAGTTCATCGGCGGTGAGCGTGTCGCCGCCCTCCATGGCGGCGGCCATCGCCGAGATGAGATCGTCGCCGGGGTGATCACGCCGCTCGGCAGCCAGTTCGGCCAGGTAGGCGCCGATCACGGAAGCGGCGGCATCGGCCCGGTCCACCACGTGCGGGGTGAGCACGTCCGCCAGCGCCATCCAGTCCCGGGCCAGGGACTGGAACATGGGCCGGTCGCTGGCCGGGATGCCGAGCAGTTCCCCGATCACCGTCACCGGCAGCGGGAAGGCGAAGGTGGCGACAAAGTCGCTCTCCCCGGCAACCTGCTCGCACGCCTGCGCCACTATCTCTTCCACCGCCGGGCGCAGCCCCTCCACCCTGCGGGCAGTGAAAGACGAGGATACGAGCCGGCGCAACCTGGTGTGGGCGGGCGGGTTGAGCATGACCAGGCTGGTGAACATCAGCCCCATGGCGGGCCGCTCCTGCCAGTCCGGGTAGCCCGCCGCGGTCAGGAGGTCAGTCGGCGCCTTGTGCAGCCGGGGATCGCGCAGCAGCATCGAGCACTCGCGGTAGCCGCTGGCGATCAGCGTCCCGTCGGGGCCGGTCGCGGCCGGCCCTAGTGCCCTGAGCCGCTCGTAGAGGGGGTAGGGGTCAGCCCGGCCCTCGGGTCCGCGCAGCGCAGCCAGCACCCCGCCGACGACCCCGGGTTCCCCTGCGCCAGCAGCAGCCCGCTCCCGGAAAGCCACATGCCCAGAATGCCGGGAAGGGCCTGCGGAGAAAATGCACCCAGACGACAGTCCCCTGTGCCCCNNGCCGTCCGCCCCGCGTCCCTGGTCTATCCTGGCCGCAGTGGTTGCCATCGTGTGGTTCCGCCGCGATCTGCGTGTCCACGATCATCCGGCGCTTCGCGCGGCACTGGACCGCCATGAACTCATCGTCCCGGCGTTCTGCCTGGACGACCGGTTGCTGCACGGACGGCACGCCTCTGGCGCACGCACCCAGTTCCTGCTGGAATGCCTCGCCGACCTCGACCGTCAACTCGCCGTCCGCGGCGCCAGGCTGATCATCCGGCACGGGCCGCCCGAGGCCGAACTCCCCGCGCTCGCCTGGGAGAGCGGCGCCAGCGAGATCCATCTCACCCGGGACGGGAGCCCCTACGACCGCCGCCGGTGCCGCCTCCTGCGCGAGCCGCCCACGTTGTCCGGTCTCACCCTGCACGTACACCCGGGCCAGTCGGTCGCTGACGACGTCGGCGCCATCACGACCACCCTGGGCCGTCCGTACACCACGTTCACGCCCTTCTACCGGCACTGGGCACGCCTGCCACGCCGGGTACCGCTTGCCGCCCCTTCCCGCATTCCGATGCCAACCGGATTGCGGGGCGCCGGTGCCGTTCCCACCCTCGCGAGCCTTGGCCTGCGCCAGGAGGTCACCGCCCCGGCCCGCGGCGGGGAGAGTGCGGGAATCGCCCGGCTGGAGGAGTTCCTCACCGGTGCGGTGCATGGCTACGCCACCAGCCGGGACAGCCTTGCCCCCGTCGGCTCCTCCGGCCTGTCGCCCTACCTGCGGTTCGGGAGCGTCTCGCCGCGGATGATCGAGGCACAGCTACCCGCCGGGGAGGGACCGGCCGCCTTCCGGCGCCAGTTGTGCTGGCGGGATTTCTACCAGCAGGTGCTTGCTCACCACCCGGCCAGCACCCGGCAGGAGTTCCAGGAGCGGTACCGCGGCACTCTCGCCTGGAACGCCGATGAGCAGGGTTTCGCCGCCTGGACCCAGGGCAGGACCGGGTTCCCGCTGGTGGATGCCGGCATGCGCCAGTTGCGCCGGGAGGGGCGGATGCCCGGCCGGGTCCGGCTGGTGGTGGCGTCCTTCCTTACCAAGGACCTCGGTATTGACTGGCGCCGGGGCGAAGCCTGGTTCATGCGGCTGCTGCTCGACGGGGACGTGGCTGTCAACAACGGCAACTGGCAGTGGATCGCATCGGTGGGCGTCGACCGTCAGCCGCCGTTTCGCAGGATCTATAACCCCGCGCTCCACCAGGAGCGGTATGACCCGGGCGGCCGGTACGTGCGCGGGCATGTGCGGGAACTGGCCAGGGTGCCTGACCGCTACCTCTGTGAGCCGTGGCTGATGCCCGACGAGGAGCAGCGGCGGGCAGGCTGCCGGATCGGCCTTGACTACCCGGCCCCGATCGTCGATCACCAGGTGGCCCGCCGCGACGCACTGGCCCGCTACCGCGCCGCTGCCCGGGCGGCGTCGCAGCAGGTGTAGCACGCTGCCCAAGCAGGCCCGGCCCGTCCGCCGNNCGGCAGGCCAGCCGGTGTCACAGCATCTGGACCAGCAGATAGGCCATGGCGATGCCCATCGCGGCCTGGCAGCATGCCGCCAGCCGGGGGAGTGCGATGCGCTCAGCGGTGCCCGCCGGCGCCGTGCGGGCTGGCGTCAGTACGGCCAGCCGGTCGGTGGTCACCACCGCGGCCCAGGCCATGGCCAGCGCGAAGCCGATGGCCAGTACGGGCAGAGGCGCCGGGCCGTGCATGAGCCCGGGCCCCGCCGGGGAGCCGGCCAGCAGCATGTACAGCATCGCGCCGCAGGCCAGCGCGTGCGGAAGGTGGTGGCCATCGCGGTGCTCTCCGCCGGGCAGGCTGGTCATGGCCGCCCGCAGGCACCGCCAGGTGAACCATGCCGTCCCGGCCGCCGCGAGGATCTGCCAGGCGGCCAGCGGCACCGGGTCGAGCCGGGGCACGAGCATCCCGGCGGTGGCCGCTCCCATGATCGCTTGTGTCACGAGCGCGTCGCGCCCGGCCCAGGCCGATCCTGCGCGTGCCGATCCTGCGCGTGCCTGCACGAGGGCTGGAACCACTCCGCGGTCACCGTCGCCGCGGCGCAGGCCGGCGCGGGCCGGCGCGGCGCCCTGGCCCGCCCAGCCATGGGCAGCCCGGGATGGCCAGTAGC
>DPMS01000601.1 GCA_003541285.1 Actinomycetota bacterium | reverse complement strand
ACCTTCTCCTTACCATGAACCGCCGCACGGTTCTGTTCTCGCTGGTAGAGGGCGTGACCAGGCAGAACACGAGCACAGACCAGCACCCGCAAGCGCCAGACAGGCCCACGCAAGCGCAGTTTGCCCCTCAATTTGACCTTGCTGCAGGGGGCACATCGCCATCTCCGACTCAGTGCTCGAAGGCCGGGGCGACCGCAAGGTTGCTCGGCGTGTACGTAGTTATCGGGGGTGGTCACTGCCCAGGGACCGTTCATAGTCGGCGAGAGTGTGTCCAAGAGCGGGATCCCCTCGCCAGGGCGCTCTGCCGCCTGGTGAGCGGGCTGCGAGGTTGTTCCGCAAGGTCAAGGTGTCCGGGTCGTCGGCACTGCAAACCCGTTCATAGCCTGTGAGGGTGAGTTCATGTGGCGGGGTCGCCTCGCCCAGGCGCCTGCCGTAGCGCTGTCCAGCGACATCAGCACAGCCACGTGCCAGCAGGCGTTGGCGGTGTGTTGCGCCGTCGGCGACGGTTGACGCAAGCCTTAGGATCGTGGAGACTTTGTTTAGGGTTGCGCAGTATTCCTAAACAAGGAGTTCCGGTGTCTCGGGTTATCCGCCGAGTCTGGGCTAGCAACCCGCTTGCCCAAACTCGTAGAGACCGCCTGCCGTGCGACTACGAAGCCTACGTCCCTGATCCCCTCATGGGCCGCCGGATCGTATTCGACGGAGACGTTGCGGCCGACGTCAGCGACGCTGAGACTGCGATAGCGCGCTACGACGTGAAGGCGGCCGCGCTCGTTGATACTGAAGCCCTCGCCCGCATCCTGCTCCGCGCGGAGTCGATCGCCTCATCTCGCATCGAGGGCCTGGAGGTCGGCCCCCGGCGCCTCCTCCGCGCCGAAGTTGCTCAGCAACTTGGGGAGCAGCCATCCGATGTCACTGCGAGTGAGATCCTGGCCAACATCGATGCAATGGCCACAGCAATCAGCGGCATCGTGCCCGGGGTTCCCATCACTCTCGATCATCTGCTCGCTTTCCACCGGAGACTGCTCAGCGGGACCCGGCTGGAGGAACATGCCGGGCGGATCCGCACAGTCCAGAACTGGATAGGAGGGAGCGATTACAGCCCTTGCTCTGCGGCTTTCGTTCCGCCGCCCCCAGAACTTGTCGCCGGCCTTCTCGACGATCTTTGCAGGTTCTGCAGCGATGACTCGCTGCCCGCCGTGGCGCAGGCCGCGCTCGCCCACGCCCAGTTCGAGACCATCCACCCCTTTGTCGATGGCAACGGCCGGACGGGCCGGGCACTCATCCACTTCGTCCTGCGCCGCCGCGGCCTGGCCCAGCGCATTCTGCCGCCAGTCTCGCTGGTCCTGGCCACTTGGGCCGGTGACTACGTCGGTGGGCTGACCGCCAGCCGTTACCAGGGAAGGGCCGACTCACGAGAGGCCCACCAGGGCATCAACCTGTGGATCGCAAGGTTTGCAGGTGCGTGCAGTCGCGCCGTGAGTGACGCCAGTTCGTTCGAACGCCGAGCCCAGGAAATCGAAACAGAGTGGCGCGAGCGCCTCGGCCGGATCCGTGCACAGTCTGCGACCGACCTCCTGCTGCGCTCCCTGATTGGCGCCCCTGTCATCACCGCAAAAAGTGCCGCGGAACTGATCGGCCGAAGTTTCCCGCAGGCCAACGAGGCCATCGAGCGGCTACTCAACGCAGAGATCCTGAGGCAAGTGAACGCCGGCAAGAGGAACCGCGCTTTCGAAGCCCCAGCGATCATCGATGCGTTCACAAGCCTGGAGCGTCAACTCGCAACCCCGAAAGGCGACACCAGGACCAGCAAACCTGTCCGCCCCGTCCCGCGCCGACTGTGAAGCCACCTCGGTGATGCGAAGCCTGGAAATTGGCTGACTCTGCTGGGTAACAGTATTGCGGGCCACGCAGGCTGTGCCCGGCGCCCAGGAAGTGAGTCTGCATGCCGCAGCGCGAAAAATCTCCCGGACCAGTGGTCATCCAGCCAATCAGGGACTGGGCGTGCGCCGGGTGCGGCCGGGCCGGCGATCTGCTGAGGATGGACGACGCAGGCCCGCTCGGCCTGCCCTGTGCCGACCTGGACCACCTGGTGTTCCTCTCGGCCGGTGACCCCGCTCTGACCCGCCGCGCCATGCGGACGAGCAGCCTGTCGGCGGTGGTTGTGCGCTGGAGCCGCAGCCGGAAGCGGTACGGGCGGCAAGGCGTCCTGGTGGAGGACCCGGCCCTCGCAGATGCCGGGCAGCAGCGCCTGTCCGACGAGGACGCCCGGATGCTGCGCCGCGAACGCGACCGGTGCGGCGCGCTAGCGCGGATGAGACCCGCGACGCCGCCCGCGACCAGGTACGGCCCGCCATAGACCGAATCCTCGCAGCCTGGCGTGAACCCAGCCGCACAACCTAGTGGACCGTCCCGGGTTCCTTGGAGGCCGTGACCTCTGGGAAGGTTGGGGCTCATGGTATCCGGGAAACCGCATCCCGCTGAGCTGCGGGAACGGGCAGTGAAAATTGTCATCGAGGTGCGGGCGGAGACAGACAACCCGCGTGGCTCGATCGCGCGGGTGGCCGAGCGGCTGGGTCTCAACAAGGGGACATTGCGCAACTGGGTTGCGCAGGCAGAAGTCGATGAGGGGCAGCGGCCCGGCACTGCCACTGCGGATAAGCAGCGGATCGCGGAGCTGGAACGGGAAAACCGCGAGCTGCGCCGGGCGAAGGTGAGATCCTGAAGGCGGCGGGTGTCTGGCCAGCCTTGGCGATGGCAGGGTAAGGCACCAGCAGCGGTGACCGACGTCCCGCAGGCGCCGGGCCGTAATGCCCTGTCACCGGCTCTGCGGCCCGCGTAACAGTAGGCCATGCTCAGGTACCGCGTTAGAGCGGGTGGCCGGGCCGGGGGGCGGATGGAGGCAGGCGGCACGGTGAGCAGGCCCATGCTCTCCTTTGGCCCCGGCGGGCGTGAAGGGCCTGCAGCCAGCCTGCCGCGCGGTGCGCACGTGCCCGGCGCGCATGGTCACCGCCGGTGGCGGCAGCACAAGGAGGCAGGCTCATGACGAATACCGAAGACGTGCAGCGCTACGCCGACACCATCCTGGCCATGATCAAGGAGGATCAAGATAGCGGGCAAGTTCCCCGCGACGTTTCTACGTGGGACGAGCTCGACGACAGTGTGGACACCGACGATTACTTCCGGCAGGCTCACCTGCCATCAGCCGGCGCCGGAGCGGCCGGCCTGCGCAACGCCGTTGCCGACGAAGTCAGCCGGCGCCTGACCGGATCACAAGGCGGCCCGTGGGGTGTTACCTGGACGCGTCCTGACGGGCGCGCTGTGGAGATCGGCCGGACGATGGGGTACGCCACACGAGCGGAAGCCGAAGCAGTCGGCCAGCGATACCTCACAGACCATGGCGGGGCCTATCACGTACACAGCGGCTGACACAGACCGGATTTGATACCACGAGGAATTCCAGCACGCTCTCATCAGCCGCGATGAGGGCCATCAAGATCGCTGAGCGTCCGGCAGTGCTGTCCGTCCGTGCGACGTTGCCGACCACACCACGGCGGTTGGAGCCTGCGGCGCCGGCATGCCGGCCCTGACGGACTCGATCATGACCGCGCAGCGTGACCGACTGCATCGGCCGCCAGTGCCAACCGGGTCCAGGCGCCCATGCCAGCACGGCGGCATCCACGCACGGCGCCGCCGCCTTCACCCAGACCGGCCTTGGCCTCCAAGGATCAGAGCCTCCGAGATCACCGGGGCGGTCCAAAGCCCCAATGGATTGTGGTGTGCCATTGTCCCTGTTTGAATGGGTGCCCGGTCAGAAAAGCACATCACCAGAGCTGGCCAGCTCAGGGCATGCCAGGTCAGCTGGATGGGCCAGAAATGAAGTTCATCAAGGCTTGGCGGCAGCTGAAGGCGGTAGGCCAGGCAGCCAACGAGGCAGCGGCGGTGGCCTCGGGCGGACCTTCCTACCCGTCGCAGGGATTCGCCGCGGGTTTGGTCAACGTGCTGGCTGACGCCCTGGCCCCACGAATCGCCGCGACGGCCGAACGGCGGGGTGGTCCGCTTCCCGGCAGCGACAGCGCCGTTGCGGATGGGTCGGCCTGGACGAAACCCCTTGCCGCCGGCATAGCTGAGATACAGGCCCGCGACCACGCATTCGATGTCACCTTGCTCACCTCCTTCGCGGGGCAGGTGTTCGCCGCCGTCGCGGCGGTCTGGGCGGGAGCGGACGCTGGGAACGTCCGGCCGGTCATGAGCGACGCTGTGTGGGAGCCGCTGGCCGCGGCCACCGGGGTGCGCGGGGGCTTGGGGATGTATGCGGCATTGGGCCAGCAGCAGGCCACAGCCCGGGTGACCGGGCTGCACGCCGGAACGTGGTATGACTCCGCCCAGGTGACCATGGATGTCCGCCTGGGCGGCCAGCCGCTGCCGCCCGATGTTCCCCCCGGAATGGCCGGGTGGGGCGAAGAGTGGCTGTTCCAGCGGTCAGTGCCACCCGGCGGTGACCCGATGATCCGGCCACCGGCATGCCCGTCGTGCGGCGCCCCAACCGAAATCGGCGATCATGGCCTGTGCCTGCACTGCCGTGCGCCGGTGCCATATCTGACAGCGGGCTGGCTCGTCACCGGGATCGTCTCCCGCAACCCGGTATACGCCATGGAGCACCAGGCACTGGCCGATCAGCTGCGCGCCAATCCCGGGATCCTCCAGCAGCTTCCGCCGGAGATGATCCGGCTGCTGCCGGAAGACCTGCGGGCGGAGGTCACCGGCATCCCACCCGGAGCCCTGCCATGAGGTGGCACCACGAGGTCTCCGTGGAGGACCTGGGCTCAGGTGAATGGTTCGTCGCCGGCTCCCCGGCCGCCGGCAGTTCAGCCAGCCTGACCGGCACGGGAGTGGGTTCCATCGATTCGATCCGCGCGATCGACCCCGCATTCAACGCCGACGCCTTCGCCGCCTGGGCGGGCAGCGTGTACCAGCGGGCAATCGCGGCGTGGCGGGACAAGAGCCCCGAGCTGCTCCGCCCGGTTATGGCCCAGGAGGTATGGGATCGCTACGCCCAGTATCTGCTGACTGCCAGCACCGTCGCTCTCGCCCGCAAGCTCATGTCCGCCGCGGAGGCGACCACCACCCTCGCCCGAGCCAGCGCAGATGCGCACAGCCAGAGCGTGACCGTCTTGTTCGCCGTCACCATCACCGCGGCGCAGGCCTCGCTTATCGACGAGCAGGCGCGCCACTGGCAAGAACGATGGCTGTTCCAGCGGCCCGCCGGGAGCCGCACCCATGTCTCCGGTTCGGTGGCGGTATGCCCGGTCTGCGGTGCCCCCGCCGACCCAGCCGAGTCGGGCCGCTGCCCTTACTGCCATTCCGACATCACCACTCGCACAGCCGGATGGCTCGTCACCCAGGTGGCAACCACCATGCATGGCGCATCCCGGTTCGGTGGCCGCCAAGACATGGCCGCTCCAGGCATCGCGACACCACTACAGCCACCACGCAGGGAGGAGCCATGAGCGAGCGGGTGAGTGGATAGCTGCCACAGCTGCTCCAGCCAGGCCAGCGCCCGCGCCCTATCGCCGCCCGCCAGCTCGGCTCTTCTATCGGCACCGTGCTGCCCAACACTATCGCCGCCGCTAGCCACGTCGCCCGCCATACAGCTGCAGTCGTTCTGTCCGGGTTCCGCAGCTGATGTAGCGCGATAGTCGGCGAATCTGGGGGCTGACGTGCGGAAACGCGCCCTTGCCTGGATCGGGGGCGTGCATCTAGGCGGTGGTGTCCGCGCTGGTCAGGGCGTTTCGGTGGTGAGCTGGAAGATCCTTGGCGGCGGGTCGATCTTGAGCTGGGCGAGGATGTCGCGCTGGGTCTTGAGCAGCCCGCTGCGCTGGTGGACGGTCCCGGCGGGTCCGGCGGGAGTGCCCAGCGCGACCCGGTCCAGCTCGCGGTGCAGCCCAGGCCAGGTGGCCTGGCAGGTCATCTCGGTGACCCGGACGCGATGCATCCGGACCGCTGTTCCCCAGGGTCTACCGCCGTCAGCCCACAGGCGGCTATCGCGATCTGCGGGCCGGTGCCGGAGGCGAGCCCGGGCCGGCCGCCGTGCGTGTCGGGCGTGTCCGCGGGCATCTTCGCTCCTGGCCAGCGATCAGCGGCAGCGTAGCGGCGAATACTGGGGAGGGGCGTCGATGGCAACGTTCGTGCTGGTCCATGGGGCGTGCCATGGTTCGTGCTGCTGGGAGGCCGTCGCGCCCCGGCTTCAGGCGCTGGGTCACGCGGTGGTGACACCAGACTTGCCGTGCGACGACCCGGCGGCGGGCCGCACTTGACCACCGTGTTCGCCGCGCTGGCGGTCAGCCGCTGGATCGAGCGCCAGACCGGCTGGTCGATCCGCAAATTCGTCAAGACCGCACGCCGCCATCGCACCATCGAGATCCAGGCCGGACCCCACGTCATCACCGCCGCCGACCGCTCCCCGCCGACCTCCGCCAGGCCCCTTCACCTCATACACCGACATCACGTGCCGCTGCGACGGGTACTGAGG
Source organism: Actinomycetota bacterium (assembly GCA_003541285.1). Lineage (GTDB taxonomy): Bacteria > Actinomycetota > Actinomycetes > Streptosporangiales > Streptosporangiaceae > UBA9676. The sequence continues at coordinate 4,471 of DPMS01000601.1, read as the reverse complement.
GTGAACGACCGTGATCCGGCCACCGGTCGCGGCCCACTCCGCCCTCCCACAGGTTCACCCCTGCGACCTCGGCCGGCTGGCCCTCCACGCCGATACTGACGAACCGCCAGCCCCGATCCAGATCCACACGACCATCCTCCCAGGGAGCGCGACCGACGCTCATTGCCCCGGGCCCACCAGGCCATCGGCCGCACCCACGGGCGCACAGGCCGGGCGCACTAACGTGTCACAAGTCAGGTCAGACGACGCCGAGCAACTGGTCACGGCGGCCACGTACGACGCACTGGACGGAACGGCGAGTTACGGCCATGCGAGGCACCCGTGCCCAGCCACTTGCCGGTGGCTCCGCGAAAGCCCGGATGTGCCGAGTCACGTGCTCCCGGCAGCCATCTCACCGAAGTCGAGTTGCGCTGACTCAGCAAGAACCCTTGCGGCGGTCGGGTACGGCCGGAGCATCGCCGGCGTCTGCGGGCGCTTCCCGCCCAGCAGTTCCCGGATCGTGATCATCTGGACTCGCGGGAAAGTCTCCTGGGTCACCGGCCATCTGTAATTACCGCTGTGGTTCACGGCATCAACCATGTCGGGCGTGGGGTCCTCCAAGGTGATGAGAACACCCATCTGCGCTTTCTGCGTCTCAATGGTGCCGAGGAGATCACGCACGAACTGCGGGCCGATATCCTTGCCACCCTTGACGGACACCAGCACCTTGCCAGTGGTCTTCTTGTCAAGGTAGAAGCGCGCTACCCCGTCTATCCCCTTGTCGCCGTGCTGCTTCTCGTTTGGCCGTGCGTTGATTCGCGTCACAGCCCAGCGCTCAAAATCGAAGGAGGAACGCCTGAGGAGTGCCCTCGCCCCCGCCATGTCACGCGGGATACCGAAGGTCTCATAGTTGTCAATCCCCGGGAACCTGTCATGGAGCCGCTTTTCAATAATGTCAACCGCGATGAAGGCAACGTCTATACCTACCCACCGGCGGCCGAGACACTGCGCGGCATCGATAGCTGTGCCACAGCCGCAGAAGGCGTCCAGGACTAAATCCCCTGGGTTACTGCTCGCACTGATGATGCGCTCCAAAAGCTTGAGAGGCTTCTGCGTCGGGTAGCCAAGCCGTTCTTTGTCAGCCGAGGCCAGCCTTATGTCGATCCATACGTCCTGGAGAGGGACACCTGGCTGTTCATCCAGATAGCGCTTGTAAACGGGCATCCCGGTCTTGCGGAACTCGATCCGGCCCTCGGCGTACATCTGATCGAGTTTCTCCCTGGAGTAGGCCCAGTGGCGCCCGCGGTACGGCCGCACACCGTGCCATTCGAAATCGACATCACCACCAGGTTTTCCCGCCGTTAGATCTCCCCGCCGGTAACGTCGCCCTGTCCCGGGTTCGGTGTGTGTGTAGTTCTTGACAACCGACTTTTCCTCGAAGGGCAGATACTCGGCATTCCAGGTAAACGTCTTTCCCACTGTATAGAATAGGATGACATCATGGCACCGGCCATACCGGAGCGAATCGTTCTTCGCCCCAGCGCGCTGCCAGCTAATCTCGTTGCGGAAGCGCTCTGCACCGAAGACAGCATCGAGCAGCAGCTTCAAGTAGTGGCTCATCGTAGGGTCACAGTGCAGGTACAGCGATCCTGTGGCCTTGAGTACCCGGTGAAGCTCCACCAGTCGGGGTGCCATGTTTACCAGGTAAGCCATAGCGTCGTTCTCGCCAAGCAGCGTGCGGAACGCTATCAGCGCCTCTCCTACCTGGTCGGGCAATTCTCCGGCCAGGGCATAGCGCTGATACTGCTGATCAGTGACTGGCGTCCAGTGCCAGGTGTCGTCAAATGCCTGGATCTGCGCGGCGACGTCGCGGTCCCCCGGGTGCCTGCCGAAGATCACGTTGTAGTTGCGATTCGAGTTGAACGGCGGATCGAGATACACAAGATCCACCGACTCGTCCGCGATGTACTTGTGCAGGACTTCTAGGTTGTCGCCGTAGTAGAGCCGGTTGTTGCCTGTTTGATCCCCCACGACCAGAGCGTGCCAGATCATGGCGAAGGCGGAAACTGACCATTTGGTTACGATCAAGCAACCATTCCCCAGACACCGTAGCGAGCAAACCGGCCGGTCACCCACCAGAAAGTAAGGAGATCAGGTGCCCTGGAAGGAGGGGCTTCCGGCTCGCGGCCACCTGCCGGGGTAGCTGGTCTCGTAGGAGAAGGTGGCACCATCGCCGCGGTGGACCTGGTGCAGGACGAGGACCGGCTTGTGGTCAGCATCGTGTGCGGTGCGGGCGAGTTCCAGCACGACAGAGACTTGGGGCAGGCTGAGCAGGCGGCGCTCCTCGGCAGTGGCCAGCCGGGGCCGCAACTCGTCGTGATGGCCACGGAGTCTGTGGCCTAGCCCGGCAAGAATGGCCATGGGGCCGGCAGGGGCTGGTGAGGCCAGGGCCGTGTCGCGCACCAGCTCGTAGGGGTAGTACTCGTCAGCGAGGGAGTCGGCGTCGCTGGGCGCAGCCTCGTCCGGCTGGCCGGTGTATCGGACAGCGCGGCGGACCAGGACCCGCGAGCCCTCGGGCAGGCCAAGCCGCTCCCCGATGGGCGTTCCGAGGACGATGGCGGATGAGTCCTCGATCGCGACGCTGATCTTCTCCCGGTGCTGACGTCCTGCTGCCTCGATATCGGCGGCCCAGCCGTCTAGCATCTCCGGCTGGGCGCGACGGGCGCCGTGGCCTGGGTTCATGTGCCAGGTCATCACGTTGGGCCGACGCACGTAGAAGCCGCGTTTGCTGACCGGTTCGACCAGGCCTTCTTCGATCAGCACCCGGTAGGCGCCGCGCACGGTCAGGTTGGCCACCCCGGTGCGGGCCATCAAGTCCAGTGTGCTGGGCAGCCTGTCCCCCGGCTTGTACTGCCCGGATGTGATCGCCTGGCGGAGTTCGTCGGCGAGGCGCTCGTACACGTCGCGGCGTTCGGGGACACCGCCCGGCGCGGCTGCCCGCGACCTTGGTGACACGCCGTCTCCTTCACTGTCTTGACTACATCAGTTTGCCATACGCCTGGCCATCTGGCACTACTGCTCCGGTTTGACACTCCTGGACAATCTTATTTAAATATGCTCTACCAGAGTTGCCAGGCTGACCCCACGGCAAGGAGGCACGACGAGATGGCGGAGACAAGCAAGATCACCACCAGGCTGCGGCATGACGTGGACCGGCGGCTGCGCGCGGCCTGTGGCCTGGGTTCGAGGGCCAGTATCTCGCCGGAGAGTGTCCAGGTGTCTGCGGTGGCGGCCTCGCAGAGCACCTGGCCGGCCATGCACATGTGGTCGCCGGGCATCCACTGCACTCCGGTGCCACGGAGGTACAGCAGCCTGCGGGGAACTCCCAGTACTGCATTGCGGTCGTCGGCCAGCATCTGCGTGATGGCCTTAGGCTGCTCGCCAACGTTGGCTGCCACCCGCAGGGCGATCTCGGGTAGTCCTGCCCGGTCGCCGTGAGCATGGAACGCGGCAGTCGCACCGTCAATCAGTGCCTTGACCAGTTCGGGGTCAGCCGCCGCAGTCTTCGTGCCTGGGTATTGGAGGGTGAGGAATACCGCGAATGGCGCAGCGTCGGGGAGCCGTGGGCCGGGCGCCGTGGCGTCAGCGCGGTGGATGGCGAGCCACACCTGTTCCAGCCGTCGTGTGCTGGGAAACTGTCCCAGGTTGGCCCCTGTGAAGCTGGCCAGTGTCCGTGCCGGCCGCCAGTAGCTCAGATCGCTACCGGGGCTGATCAGCCGGTATAGGTAGGAGCAGGCGAGGTCAGCCCCCGACGGCGGGTCGCGGCGGGGGCCGGTCGCCATCTCGGACCGGACTCCATTCCGGACAGTTGGCTGGAAGCAGCCGCTCGCAGTTGCATCGATGTTGTACAAGAGCAAGTTCTCCACGTCAGCGTTAGCGGGCTTTGGGTCCGGCGTAGCTGGCGTGCAGGATCTCCCCGCTCCGGGCCGCCAGCGACCGTACTCGCCGCTTAAGTTCCTCCGGGGCACGCGAGGGTCAGAACTGAGCCGTTCGAATGGGATGTACTGCCCGGCCCACAGCCACACCTCCTGCCGCGGCCCGCTGCTCGGTCCCGCGATCTGCCACTGCCGGCTTCCTGGCGGCGGGTCAGCGGCATTGTGAGCCGTCAGCGGCGCGGTCGGCTTCCCCCCGCTTGGGGTCAGCGACCGTTAGCACACCCGAAGGTGGCTGGCGGCGCAACACCGGTACCTGCCGCTCAGGGATCCCATAGACAGTCATTCCGCAGACGCAGAACGGGAGCTGGCACGTGAGCCACGACCCGACGTTAGGAGCACCGGCGGGCGGCTGCGATCTGGCCGCTGTGATGGCGGCCTTCCCCGGGTACGAGATCTGGCGTGAGACGACCGGGGAAGGGTCCGCTACGTGGCCCGGGCTCTCCGCCTCGGCGCACACCCGTGCACGGTCGTTACCCCTAACCTCCGGGATTCAACGC
>DPMS01000767.1 GCA_003541285.1 Actinomycetota bacterium | reverse complement strand
TGTTGCCGATCATCCCGCCGATCGTGCACCGGTTCCGGGTGGACGGATCAGGGCCGAACCGCAGGCCGGAACCGGCCGCGGCGCGCTGCAGCTGATCCTGCACCACCCCCGGCTGCACTCTGGCGGTGTGGGCCTGCGGGTCGATATCGAGCACGCGGTTCATGTACGTGCGGAAGTCGAGGACCACCCCGGTCCCGATCGCGTTGCCCGCGATCGAGGTCCCGGCTCCCCGGCAGGTAAGCGGCACTCCGAGGGCGCGGCACACCGTCACCGCCGCCGCCACCTCGGCGTCGTCGCGCGGGTGCGCCACCACGGCCGGGACGACCCGGTACAGCGAGGCATCGGAGGAGTACAGCGCGCGCTGCAGGACGCTGTCGCGCACGTCGGCCAGGCCCGCCTTCCGCAGCGCCGCCGTCACCTCGGCCATGCCTAGCTCATCGCCCAAGCGCCGAACGCGTCCAGCTCAGCGTCGTCACCATGGGGCACTCCTCGAGTATTCCAGTTGCGGCTGCTGCCGGAGGTCCCGGTGCCGGGCTCAGGGGAGCTCGCCGTCGGTTTCGCTCGTATTGAGCTTGGCGGTCTCGGCGCTGGTCCAGCCGGGCGGGTGCAGGATCGCCGCCCAGGCGGTCGGGATCTGCGGGCCGTAATTGTGGCCGTGCCCGGGCGGCACTGTGATGCTCACGATCAGATCGGCAGTGACCTGCCAGAACGTGACGAATGGATACCAGCGCATCTGCGGCGTGACATCGGGTCCCCGGCGTTCGGCCAGCCAGTCGGGCTCATGCACGATCAGGCCCGGGGACCACCACACGACGGGGTCCGAGCTGTGCTGCAAGTAGACGATCTTGGGGTGGCGCAGGCCGCCTCCGGGCAGGCGCAGGTCGCTGACGGACGCGGCGAAACGCACAGTGCGGCCGCCGTGGTAGATGGGCAGCCACTCCGGGCTGCCCCTGGCGCGCGCGTTGGTGAGGGCGCGCCACACGTGGCTGTCATTCGGAGGGCCGACAAACAACGCGCCGCTGGTGCGTGCGGCCATGCTGGCGGCCCCGGAGAAGGGCGCCTCGGCGCCAAACGCACCCAGGCTCTCGCCGAAGACCACCAGCTTGGGGCGGTGCCCTGGGGGCAGGGAGGACCAGTAGCGGTCGACGGTGTCGAACAGCGCCTGGCCGGCCTGCCGTGCCTGTGCCCGCTGCGTCAGGAAGGCGATCCAGCTGGGCAGGTAGGAGTACTGCATCGCGGCGATCGCGGTGTTCCCGCGGTACATGTACTCCAGCGGGTCGGCGGCCCCGCGGCCAACCAGGCCGCTGCCGGTCGGGGTCGCGATGGCGAGCAGGGCGCGCCGGAAGGCGCCGGTACGTATCAGCTCGCGCAGGACGAGATTGGCCTCGCCCTGCAACGTGGGCGCAGAGGCGAGCCCGGCATAGACCCGGATCGGCTCTATTGCCGGCCGCCCGGTGAGCCGCTCGATGTCGGCCACGGTAGGCCCGCCGGACACGAACGCCCGGCCCTGCTTGCCGAGGGAATGCCATGCGACCAGCGATGACCCGCTGCCCGAACGAAACGGCGACGCGGGGCGGGCTACTCCCGGCTCGTTGCCGTTGTTCGCCGCTGAAGAGCTCAGGTCGGCGATGCGCAGCAGCACCTGATCCGCGAACCCGCTGGCAATCCCCACCGCGAAGCCGATGACCAGGACGGTCGCAGCCAGGCTGGCCACACCACCCGGCAGAAAACGGCTCAGCCGCCGGACGAGCACGACATAGAAATCGTGGACCAGCCGCACGAGCCCGACGATTGCCGCCGCCACCCCCGCGGCGATGACGAATACCCCGATATAGGTAGTCGGCCCGGTCGCGGGTACTCCCATCGTCCGGCGGATGTCGTTCTGCCAGCCCAGACTGAGCCACAAGATGACCGGGACCGTGACCAGCGTCAGCATCCCGAGCGCGTACCACCCCTGCCGCAGCATCGCCGCACTGGGGCGCGGAACCCCGATGTGCCGGCCAGTCCACGCCATGGCCACGCCCAAGCCGTACCCCTGGGCTACCGCGCAACCAGAGACAAATCCCTGCGCCTGCCAGGACCGCGGCAACAGCGACGGCGTGAGTGACACGACGAAGAACAGCCATCCGAACGCCAGTCCGAGGAAACTCAGGCTGCGTGCGTAGTGCCGCAGATGCCGGAACCGGCGGTGCGTCGCAGTCCCGGTCCTGTCCGGGGCGCCCGCTGCTGCGGCATCGGGGCCGGGCGCCCCCGGGTCACCGTCTAGGCCATGATCTTCCATGCCACCAGCCCGAACAGCACCCCGAGTCCGTTCGTGGCCCAGTGCATCCCGGCGCTGGCCAGCAGGCTTCCGCTGCGCCGCCGCAGTTCACCCGCTACCACGCCGCCAAGCGCCGTGAACGCGACCGTGCCGAGCACGACCAGCACATTCCCGGAGGTCCCGGCGCCGCGGATCACCTCACCCACCCCGTGGTTAGCAGCCGCAAGATGCAGCGAAGGCAGTACATGCCACAATCCGAACAATACCGACGAGGTCAGCAGCACCCGCCACGCGGCCATGTGGCGGGAGAGCATCCCCCACAGCACCGAACGGAATGCCACCTCTTCGAGCAGGATCGTGCCGACCGGGATGATGACGAACGCCGACAGCAGTGCGCCCGCCAGGCCCAGGTGATAGCGGGCGTCGAGAAAGGCCGGCCGGGTCACCGGCAGCAGAACGCCTACCAGGTATATCCCCGTCACGACCGCGATCGCCCCAGCCGCCCACCAGGCACCCGCGCGGACCCGGGCCCGGCCCAGCCCTAGTTGCTCCCAGCTCAAGCCCCTGCTGCGGGCGAAAGCCAGCAGCGCCACCGCCGCGACCGGGGCGAGCCAGAGGCCCCATCGCGACAGGTTATCGACCACATTCAGCACCGCCAGCGCGGCGACCACCAGGCCGGTACCGACCAACGCTGCTCGTCCGTTCCCGGGCCTGGTCACGACCCGGTCGGCGGTTATCTCGGACGCCCCCGATTCCAGCACATGCACCAACTCCTCCGGCATGTCAACATCCGGCGAGCTAGTTTTCGTCCGGAGATGCCCGAATTTCGGCGCGGTCAGCGCCGCCGGACAGCGACCATCTTGATCAACTCTGCAGCCGCGCCACGTTCAGGTGGTGGTCGGTACCGGGCCAGGCGATGATCAGGCTGCCCTGATGGCTGCACAATGCGGGCGCGCTGCCGCTCCTGGCCTCTTCCAGCCGGGCAGGCGCACCATGGGGGCTCTCGGCGCCAGTGAGGATGTTGATGTGGCGGTCAGTGCCCGTCCACGCCACCACAAGGTGGCCCTGGTGGCTGCACACCGCCGGCGCGCTGCCGCTCCTGGCCTCTTCCAGCCGGGCAGGCGCACCATAGGGGCTCTCGGCGCCAGTGAGNNCCTGGTGGCTGCACAACGCCGGCCCGTGGCTGCTCTTCGCCTCCTCGAACCGCGTCTCCGCGCCGCTGAGCGGGACGGGCATGCTGGACGAGTCCCCGGCCAGAGTGAGCAGATTGACGTGACGGTCAGTCCCCGTCCACGCGAGCACGAGGTTGTCGTTCCCGGCCGTCGTGAGTGAGGGCGAGTCCCCGCTTCGCTCCGCTAAGGTCACCGGAGCGGCGTACGCGGACTGCTCCGCGGCGAGCAGGTTGAGCGCCGAATCGCCGCCCCTCCAGGCCAGGTAGAGCCGCTCGCCGGACACGGCGAGCGAGGGGGCCAACGCGATGGTCTGTGTCGTCGTCGACTGGCCCGTGCTCGTCGTCACCTGCGTGTAGCTCCGCTGAGCTGTCCGCCGCTTGCCCACGATTTCGCGCCCGTCAGGCGACGATGCCAGGTTGATGTGCAGGTCAGTTCCGGTCCAGGCAAGGTACAGCTGATCGTGCCAGCTGGTCACCGCAACCGCCGCGGACGACTTCTCATCCAGCCTCACGCCGTCCAGCATCGGGCATGCACCTCGCCTCGGCAATCTCTGCTGCCAGCCACTCCAGAACGCTGGCGGTCAACTCCCGCTCAACCCGGGCCGCCCGCCCGCGGCGCCTGCGGCACGGGCTGGACACTTCATGACGGATTCCTCGGTTCTCCCTCGAGGCTAGCCCGTGACGGTCGCGCGGCTGCTCGGCGGCGGCGCTTCTCGCGTGCGTAGATGATCCCTGGTTTGCCGTCGCCGGGGCTGCGGCGGTCCAGNNGTGGTCGCGGCCATCAGATCGCTGAGCTTGGCATAGCCGTAGGTGCGGGAGTCGAAGTCCGGGCGCTGGTTGGTGATGATGTGGCCCACGGATGCCAGCGCGGCCCAGCCGTCATCGTCGGAGGCCGCTTCCACGGCGTTCCGCAGCAGGTTGACGAGGGCAGTGTCTGCCTTAAGCTGCGCGGCGGAGGCGCGCGGGGCCGGTTTGAGCACCTCGCCGGCGGGGGTGGCGGCACTTTCGGCGTAGGTGAGGTTTTCGATGTAGATGAACTTGTCGCATGCGGCGACGAACGGCTTCGGTGTTTTCCGTTCGCCGAACCCGTACACGGTGAGGCCGGACTCACGGATACGTGCGGCTAGGCGGGTGAAGTCGCTGTCGNNGCTGACCATGGCCACGCTGCTCCCCCCGGGGGTATTGGATCCTGTCTGGCGGGGCGGACGGAAATGACAGCCAGGTGTTCAGGGTCGCTGGATCCCCATGAAGAAAGATGTTGTCTAGCATGCCACCTTGCTCGCCCTCGGCGTCCCCCATCACGCAGACCATCAAACCCGGCCGTGCTGAGGGTCAGGGTGACCCGCAAAGTCGTCTTGCCAGGTCAGATGCTATCCGGCCGGCAGGCGGTCAGTTGAGGCGCGAGGGCCTGTCCTGGCGGCTGAGGCTGTCGCGACCCTGATTTGGTCACTTTCCGTAGCTCCGCGGGCCTGGATGCCCAGGCGGGTGCGACGGTTTCCCTGTACGGACTGTGACGGCAGTGCCGGGGGTTTGTCCCGGTCGCGTCACGCTGGGGTAATGCGCGTGTCGCTGCCGGCGGCGCAACGGGGTCCCGGCTAGGACAAGGGATTACTGACGTCTCTTCTCCGTCCCGGGAGGCCCCCGTTGCCCGTCCAGTCTCGCAT
>DPMS01000472.1 GCA_003541285.1 Actinomycetota bacterium | reverse complement strand
GGTGCCAGATGCGGTACCGATACGTGTTCGTCGCCGGCCTCACTGCTGGATTCGTACTCGGCGCGAGGGCGGGCCGGGAACGCTACGAGCAGTTGGCCAAGCTCGCCCGCAAGGTGGCGGACAATCCCGCCGTACAGCAGGCGGCGGCTGCCCTCCAGGCACAGGCCGCCGATCTCGCCAAGACGACCAGGAACAAGGTGGCTGACCGGGTGCCCAAGATGGCTAGGACGGCACGCGGCAAGGTTGGCGCGGCCCTCCATGAGCGCGGCATGCGCGCCGGGGATGCCAACGGGCGGCCGTCGGCCGACGGAAGCAGGGACGACACGTCAGCGCCACGCAGTCCGGGTCAGTCGCCGCACTAGATGGATGATTCCAGGGGTTCGGCGGGCAAAGTAAGGCGAGAGTCTCCATGATCGAGTTGTGAAAAACGACATCGAGACTCTCGCTACTGCACTGTACGTCAAGATCGATGACATGCTCCGGGACTGGCCGGACCTCGTCCCTGCCCGCCCGGCCACCGGGATTCCGCTGACGCTGAGTGACGCGGAGCTGCTGACGATGGCGGTGATGTCCGCACTGCTGGGGTTCACGTCCGAGCGGCGGTGGCTGCGGTACGTGAATGGGAACCTGGCGGGCATGTTCCCGCGCGCGATCGGCCAGTCCGGGTACAACAAGCGGGTGCGGAAGGCGTTCTTCCTGTTCATCCGGGTGATCCGGATGCTGGCCATGGACACGGCGCTGTGGAGCGACGACGTCTGGGTGGTGGACTCCACGCCGGTGGAATGCGGCCGGTCCCGGGAAACAGTCACGCGCAGTGACGCGGCAGGGTGGGCGGAGTACGGGTACTGCGCCAGTCACTCCCGGTATTTCTGGGGACTGCGGCTGCACCTGGTGTGCACGCTGACCGGGCTGCCGGTGCTGTTCGCGCTCACCGGCGCGAAGGCAGACGAGCGGGAGACCCTGCTGGGCATGCTGGATGCCGCCCGCGATGTCGTCGGTGATCATCCGGGGCAGACGGTCATCGGGGACAAGAACTACTTCGGCCGCACCTTCGAGGCGGAACTCACTGAGCGTGAGCTGCAACTGCTGCGGCCGGTCCGCAAGGGCGAGGCGAAACGCGCCGGGCAGCACCTGTTCAAGCCGCTGCGGCAGGTCATCGAATCCGTCAACTGGACCCTCAAGGGGCAGCTTGACCTGGAACGGCACGGCGGCAAGACCCCCGAGGGCATCCTCGCCCGCGTCCTGACCCGCGTCCTCGCCCTTACCGCCGCGATCTGGCACAACGACAAAACCGCCCAGCCGGTCAAACGATCACTGACCGCTTTTGACCACTGACCGTCACCAGACCCCCTGGAATCATCCATCTAGGCCTCAGGCTCGACGACGACGTAGTGCTGCTCGGCACGGTGGCCGACGCCGAGTTGCCCGCCTGGTATGCCGCCGCCGACGTGCTCGCGTTTCCTTCGACCAAGGAGGGCTGGGGCCTGGCGGTGCTGGAGGCGATGGGCGCGGGCCTGCCGGTAGTCGCGTCCGACCTGCCGGTCTTCCGCGAGTACCTGCGGCCGGGCCGGGACGCCCTGCTGGTGCCGGTGAACGACGCATCCGCCCTGGCCGTCGCACTCAGCGCCGTCCTCGGCGACAGACGGCTTGCAGGCAGGCTACGTTCGGCTGGCTTCGCGGTGTCCGCACGCTACTCCTGGGCCCGTTCCGCGGCCCAGCACCAGGCTATCTACGCTGCTGCCGGCCGTGCTGTGCCGTCCTCCGGACAGTCTTAGCCGACCAGGAGAATGCCAGGGAGCAGGGCAGCGAGCGCACCGAGGCGGGGATGCACGGGTACATCGCCCCCCCGGTCAGGCCTGCCCGATGGAGGCTGGGCACTGCCCCCCGCTACCAGGAGCTGAAAGCCGGCGGCCTGATCGCCAGAAACGACGGTCAGGCCTCCCTGTCGTTTGCCTCCAGTTCCGGGTGTGCGATGACGAGCAGTCCGTCTTCCTCGGTCACTTCGGTGCCGAACGCGGCACAGGCGCTGGTGAACCGGGCCCGGATCCAGGCGCGTTCACTGCTGTCCGGGAGCCGGGTGTGCGCGTACTCGAGCTTGAGGGGGACCGCGTCGATCCGCCGCGGTCCCCGCTCGTCGACTGTTACCAGGTACAGCAGGCTGAGGTCGTTGCGCAGCGCTGGGTCGAGTGCGTAATCGTCGATGAAGTCGCCTAGGTCGTAGAAGATGCGCCCGGCTGCGCCGTGGAATGCGTGGGCGGAATGCCCGGCCACCAGTGTCGCCCCAGCGTTGAGCAGGGCGCGGGCTGCCGACCGGATGTAGGGGAGCGGGCTGGTGGTCATGGCTGGCCCCCAGTGCGGCAGGACAACCACCACGTCGTTGCTGGCGGCCAGTGCCTGCACCTGATCGCCCAGCCAGTGCGGTATCCCGGTGCCCAGGTCAGCGTAAGCGACCCCGGGCTGGCCCGGCCCGGCGGCGAACCCGGCGGGGTGGTCGGTGAAACCAAGGACCGCCACCCGCAGCCCGCCAGCCTCCAGCAGAACGGGTGCGCGGGCCTGCTCCGCGTCCACCCCCGCGCCGACGGCCGAGATCTCGGCGCCTGACAGGTGATCGAAGGTGTCGGAAAGCGCGGTATACCCGAAGTCCAGCGAGTGGTTGTTGGCCAGCGTGACGCAGTCGATGCCGAGATCGGCCAGGGCCTCAACGGCCCGGGGCGGGGCACGGAAATGGAACCGCTTACCGGGCCCCTCCCACGGACGGCCACGATCGGACACACAGCATTCGAGATTCAGCAACGCCAGATCAGCCGATTCGAAGAACTCCTGCACCTCGGTGGAGAAGAGGGAGTGCGGCCCGGTCACAGCGATCTGCGCGCCGACTCCGCGGCCCAGCATCGCATCGCCAGCCAGAGCCAGCCGGATACTCACACCAGCCCCCAGGCCGGTGGTCCACCCGGCCAGCCCGGCGGGCACGGGATGACCCCGGACCGCCCCCGGCGTGCCAGCCTGGCCATAGCGATTCCTTCCGGTTTCCCGACACTCCGATCCCACGCCCTGGTACGTCTCAGGCACAGAGGGCCGAACGCCTGTGCTGACGGGACCTTCGGCCCCCTGGACACCGCTTCCAGCCAGCCCGGCTAGCGGTCGCCCCAGCACGACCCGCCGTCCTGGGTGGTGGGGATGGGGATGCGTGACCTCGATGTGGGTGTGCCCGGGCGGGCTGCTGGGGAGTTCGTGGAAGCGGTCTGCGCGGGAGGCTGGCCGCTCATAGCCCGCGGTCCCGCGCGGTGCCTGCGGCCGGGGCGGGCCGGTCCTGCTTGTTCTCACACTCCGGCTGCTGATGGTCCCAGCCGGGCATCCTGACCGGGGGGTCGTGTTCTTGGCGGCTGCCTGTGCGCAGGGTGCTGGTGCCGTGGCCGCGGACTGTCAGGGTGTGCTGTTCTGCGTGGATGCCGGCACCGAGGAACAGTGCGGCCAGCCACCCGGCGGTCTGGGCGTGCCCGGTGATGAAGGGGACCGTGAATTTGCTGGTCCCCTCGGCCAGGGCCGCGTAGGGGATGATCTGGTCGCTGGCGTGCCGGTCGATGGTGGCGCCGCTGCTGATTTCCCCGAGCAGCCGGTGTGCCACCTGGGCACCGATGCTTTCGGCAGGGCGGTGCGGCGCGCCGGCGCGGTCGGCGCCCAGCCGGGTACCGCCGATGAAGTCGGCGAACAGGGCGAAAGCGGCCCCGGCCTGTGCGGCGGTGCTGTCGCTGCGTTCCTGGATGGCGGCGCTGATACCGGCGGCGGCCAGGACCGACCGGGCGGCGGCGGCCATCCTGGCCGGGACACCGCGCTCGCCCAGGTGTGATGCCAGGGAGATTCCCCAGACCCTGGCCGGGGTTTCGCCCCGCCTGGGCGCCAGCGGGTGCAGCGGGCCGGCCATGGGCGGGACGGCCACCCGGATGATGCCCCCGCCTGCGGGGACATACCCGGGCCGGACCAGGTCGACCTCGGCGGCCATCCCCATCTGGGCGAGCATGGGCAGCAGCACGTGCGTGAGGTGGAACACCGAGGGCGCGAAGTCCTGGAACAGCCCGCCGCGGATCTCCGCTTCGCTGCCCAGGCCGCGCAGAGCCAGGACCGGCAATATGGCGAGCGCGAGCATGGTGGCCGACCCGGCGGTCCCGATGTCCCACGCATACCGGCCAGCAGGCTGGCGGTCCCCGGGCCAGAACTCCAGCGTCCGGGACCCGGCCTGCGCCCCACGCAGGCTCCCGCCCACCAGGTCCCGGATAGCCTCGGCCGCTCGCAGATGCTGGGCGCGCAGCCCCGGACGGCGCCGGCCGGCCCGGGCATTGCGGATCCGGACAGGCCGCCCGGTGAGCGCGGCATAGGCAACCGACTGGCGCACGATGGTGCCACTACCGGAGTAAAGGGAACCGTCGATCTCAAGCACGTCAGACCGCCGTTACCAGCGATAGCCAGATTTCATCGTCTCCGTTGTCACGCAGGCCGGCTAGGGCCGTACGTCCCGGCAGAAGCAAGAAGTACCGGGGCCCGCTGGCGATATGGACCTGTGTGCGGCGGCGCAGACGGCTCAGACGGCGCGTCTGCTGCCCCCGCTGTTCTCCACACAGTCTCCACCTGGGGTCCATGTGATCTGCGCAGGTGTGTTGCTTGCTGGAGGTGAGCAGGCCGGGGAGAAGCAGCCGGCCGCGGAGCGAAGGAGGCAGGTAACGATGATGTGGGGTGCTGGCTTTGGGGGCATGTGGGCCGGCTGGGCGTTCACGGCGCTCATCCTGGCGCTGCTCGTCGCGGGGATAGTGTGGCTTGTCCGGGGCGTGAACAGGCCGGGGGATGACGGCCGCGACAGCGCCCGCCGGATCCTTGATGAGCGTTTCGCCTCGGGTGAGATCTCGCCCGAGGAGTATGAGACCCGTCGGCGGGCGTTGCGCTGACCCGGCAGGGAGCCGCTGGCGGCACGTGCCCGTGTGGCGTGGCCGGGGGCGGAAGGAGGTCCGGTGACGGCCACTGTGCTCGTGGTGGAGGACGAGAAGAAGATCCGGGACCTGGTGCGGGGGATGCTGGAGCGGGAAGGCCTGACGGTGGTCTCGACCGGCTCGGGGGCGGAGGCCATCGACCTGGCCGGGCGGATCCATCCCGACCTTGTGGTGCTGGATCTGGGGCTGCCCGATGTCCCGGGTGAAGAAGTGGCCAGGGAGGTTCGCCGGCTGGCGGAGACGCCGATTCTGATGCTGACGGCGAAGGTGACCGAGGCTGACCGGATCCGGGGCCTGGAACTGGGCGCCGACGACTACCTGACGAAGCCGTTCAGCCCGAGGGAACTGGTGCTGCGGGTGCAGGCGGTGCTGCGCCGGGGGCGGGCGCCTGCTGCGGCGGGAGGCCCGGCCTCCTTCGGCGGGGGCCAGCTGGTTATCGATGACGAGCGGCACCAGGCGACCGTGCGGGGCGCTGTGGTGGAGCTGACACCGACCGAGTGGGGCATCCTGGTGGCCCTGGCCGGGGTGCCGGGCCGGGTGTACTCGCGTTTCGAGCTGATCAACCGGGTCCGGGGGTATGAGTTCGAGGGTTACGAACGGACCATCGACTCGCATGTGAAGAACCTGCGGCGGAAGGTCGAGCGCGACCCTGCGGCGCCGGCGATCGTCGAGACGGTGCTCGGTGCCGGTTACCGGCTCGGACTGACCCGCGATGGCTGAACGCATGACCGGCCGGCTCGGGTCGCGGCTGGCGCTGGCGTTCGTCGCGGTAGCGGTCCTGGCGGTGGCCCTGCTCGCGGTACTGACCCTGATCGCGACCGGCACCCAGGTGTCCGGTCTTGCCGCCAGCCAGCAGCAGGACACGATGAACTCGGTCGCGGTGGCCCTGGGCCAGGCGTACCGCGGTGCTGACGGCTGGGAGCACGCCGACCTGCGGCCCGCCTACACGGTCGCGGCGTCGGTGGGGGCACGGCTGCAGGTGCTTGATGAGCACGGGCAGGTCGTCGTTCCCCAGGGATTCGATCCTTCCCAGATGATGGCGGGCATGATGGGTGGCTCACACATGGGCGGTGGCATGTCCGGGCCAGTGGGGCAGCCCATGCAGGCGGCAGTCACGGTGGATGGGGCGCGGGTGGGAACCGCGGTGCTGCGGTTCCCTGGCAGCGGGCTCACGGCCGCCGAGCAGCGGGTGCGCACTGGCCTGGAGCAGACGGTGGCGCTGGGGGCCGGGCTCGCCGCTGTCCTCGCGCTAGCGGTTTCCTGGTTCATCGCCCGCCGGATCACCCGTCCCCTGGTGCGCCTGACCCGGACCGTCGCCCTGGTCGAATCCGGGCAGCATGGTGCGCGGTCCGGCCTGGCGTCAGCGCCGGGCGAGATCGGGGAGCTGGCGGTCGCGTTCGACCGGATGGCCGGTGCCCTGGAGCGTGAGGACTCGCTGCGCCAGCAGCTGCTGGCCGATGTGGCCCATGAACTGCGCACCCCGATCACCATCCTGCAGGCCTACTGCGAGCAGCTGGCGGACGGGACCGAGCCGGCCACCCCGGCCCGGCTTGCCTCCCTGCGCGACGAGGTGCTCCGGCTCGGCCGCCTGGTCACCGACCTGGAGACGCTCGCGGCCGCCGAGGCGGCCGGGCTGCAGATGATCAAGGCGCCCACCGATCTGTCCGTCGCGACCGCGAGCGTGGCCGATCTTCTCGGGCCGGCCTTCGAGGCCGCCGACGTCGAACTGGTGACCCGGCTGGAGCCGGTGATGGTGGAGGGCGACGTCACCCGGCTGAGCCAGGTCGTCACGAATCTGCTCACCAACGCCCTGAAGTTCAGCGCATCAGGCGGGAAGGTGACGCTCACCACCGGGGCCAGCGACGGGCTGGCGCGCCTGGAAGTCACAGACGAAGGCCCGGGGATACCCGAGCAGGAGCTTCCCCACATCTTCGACCGGTTCTGGCGCGGCGCCGCCGGGCGCCGGGCCGCGGGCAGCGGCATCGGGCTGGCGGTGGTCGCCGAACTGGTCCGCGCCCACGCGGGCCGGGTGCACGTGGCGAGCGAGCCTGGCCGCGGGACCCGGTTCACGGTCCTGCTTCCCCGTGCCTGATCTTTCTCCACACGGCCTCCACGCCACCTCCACCTGGCCTGCGGCGCGCTGCGCTTGCATGGCAGTGAGGGCGGGAACCGCCCCGGGCGCAAGGAGGACGAGATGAAGAGGAAACTGGTGGCAGGCCTGGCCGCCGCCGGTGTTCTGGCCGGTGGGGGGACTGCGGCTGCCCTGGTTGCCACGGGCGGGATGACGCCCGCGAGCGCCAGCACGATTACCGCCGTGTCCACGACGGCGACGGTGCCGGCCGGCGGCCCGCTGGCATCGCTGGCCGCCAAGGGCACCATCACGAGGGCCCAGGCCGCGGCCATCCAGGACGCGCTCATCGCGTACATGCGTGAGCACCGCCAGGACATGGGCGGGCACTGCGCCACGTCCTGGTCGCATGGCACGCCGTGGATGCTGGCATCCGGTGGCCCGCTCCAGGCCGTACTCGGCCAGCTGGTGAAGAACGGCACCATCACCCAAGCCCAGGCCACCGCCGTCACCAGCGCATTCACCCAGCAGATCAGGGAGCACCGGGCGGATGGCACCGGCATGCGCGGTTACGGCCCGGGCATGATGGGCGGCGCGCGCATCGGATGGGCCAGCTGACCCTGCCCGGCAAGAACACCTCACGGCTGGCGCAACCACGCCAGCCGTGAGCATGTCCGGCTACTTTGCGGCCATTGATCCCATGCCCCCCGGTCGGCGGGATCTCCGGCCAGAGTGTCCGGGGTGGGCTGTAGGAAGAGAGCCGTGGAACCAGCCGCCCGGGACCGAGCGGGACGCAGGCCGATGGCCAGCGGCGCGGCAAGGGTGAACAGCGTGGCCGGAACCCACCCGGCAAGCTGTCGCGGCAGGAAAACGCTGTACCCGAGCCTGGCCACCACGAGGATCAGGGTCACCGAGACCACCGCGACGGCAACGTTGATGAGCAGCTGGGCGGCGAGCACCCGGCCCGGGCCCGCTGGCGTCGTCCGCTGGCNNCGCCACCCGGTCGCACAGCCGTTCGGCCTCTTCCATCTGCGCATTGCGCCGTTACCCGTTCACCAACCGGGCTCGTTCCGGCCACCGGGTTGAGTGCACGGTTCTGGTGTACCGCCGGTCAGGCGCCTGGGTGGAGGTGCTCTTGCAGGCGGTTGAGGAACCGGGTGTGGTGTGCTCCGGCGTGGCCAAGGTGACGGTAGACGGCCAGCTTGGCCCAGTCCTCAATGAACACCCACACGATGGCGTACCCCCACACCAGGCCGATGAGGGGCCAGCTGATCGGGGTGATCAGCCCGAGGCCGAAGGCCACCAGCAAGGTGGCCAGGACCTTGGTGGCGACCGCGGACCAGATCATGGCGGGAGCGGGCCAGGGGCGGGCCCAGAACGGGCCGCGGCTGCGGGCCACGAACAGGGTCAGGTGCCCGGCTACCGCCAGCTTGAGGAAGATCAGAGTCTGGATCTGGGCCACGTCCAGGTGCAGCCACAGCTTGGCCAGCGCCAGGATCAGGAACGTCTCGACCACGCCCACCCCGCCCAGGACGGTGGACACGGTCAGCACCCGGCGCATGTCCCAGCGGACCGGCTGCGGGTCGACTGGGGTGTTGTCGACGGCGATCGTCATGATGGGCAGGTCGTTGAACAACGCGAGCAAGATGATCAGGATCGCGGTGATCGGGTAGAAGTTGAACGTCACCATGGCCGCCACGACAAACAGCACGATGCGCAGCGTCTCGGTGACCCGGTAGATGGCGTAGGNNACTTGTGCTCCGGGAAGACCTCAGCGAACCCGTCCACGGCCTCGATCCGCTCCGCGGCGTCGGTGCTCACCTGACCATCGCCGCCTGCGGTCAGGACATCGGAGGCCGGCTCGATCCGCCGGCCAAGGCCGACCTGGGCGGCGACCTCG
>DPMS01000466.1 GCA_003541285.1 Actinomycetota bacterium | reverse complement strand
GCCGTGGCGGGTCAAGTACAAGCTGCCCAGCGGCACGCAGGCCAGCGAGTCCGGGTTCGAGACCAAGGCTGCCGCGCTCGCGTGGGGCCGCGACCAGGAGACCAGGATCCGGGAGGGCCGCTGGACCGACCCGGGCGCCGGGAAGGTCACTGTCGGCGAGTGGATCGGCCGCTGGCTCGGCACCCAGGACGTCGGCATCAGCACGGCAGAGAACCGCGCGTACCTGATCCGCCGCTTCATCCGCCCCGCCTGGGGCGACAGCCCGCTCAGCTCGCTCAGCACCGGGGAGATCGCGGCATGGGAGAACGGCCTGCCGACCCGGGCAGGCGTCTCCCGGCGCACCGCCCGTGATGCCCGGAGCTTGCTGTGCACGATCCTGGGCGACGCGGCCGCCGCAAAGCCTCCCCTGATTGCCTACAACCCCGCGCTGCGGCCACGCAACCGGGGCCGCAGGACCGGCCGCAGGCTGGACCGTGCGCCGCAACGTGCCTGGGCCACCCCGCTGCAAGCCTTACTGCTCGCCGAACGGGCCGCGCTGCTGTCCGGCCGCGACGACGACTTCACCATGCTCGTCACGATCGGCTACACCGGCCCCTGCGCTGGGGCGAGGCGATCGGTCTCGAACTGGACTATGTCCGCCCAGGTGAATTGCACGTCGAGTGGCAGCTTCGCGAGGTCGGCGGGAGGTTCCACCGGCTCCCGCCCAAGGACGACTCCTATCGCAGCCCCAACTGGGAACCGTGCCTGCCCGTTGATCTCCCCCGCTTCCTGGCTAGCCTGATCACCGGCCAGGTCCGGGCCCACGCCGGCCGTCGGTGCGCCTGCGCCGCGCAGCATGGCGGCACCGGCCGGTATGTCTTCCTCAGCCCAGACGGCGGGCATCCCCGGCGCAGTAACTACGCCCGCCGCGTCTTCCGCCCCGCCTGTGACGGGCGCTACGAGGGATCGCCCGGGCGCGAGGGGCGGCTTGTTATCGCCGACGCCACCGTTTGGCCTGGCATCCCGGTCGCCGCCTGGCCAGCCGCCCAGCGCGGTGACGGCCCTGGGACCGGACCGGGCGCCCAGTCAGGCATGAGCACGGACATGGGCACCGGCGAGGGGTTCACGCCGCCACGGGGCCGCGGGATCCCCGTCATCGCGGAGGACGTCCCACTGACGTGCTGGCTCCCGGTCAAACCCGGCCTGACCCCGCATGGGCTCAGGCACAGCCACAAGACCTGGATGGCCGAGGATGGCATCCCCGAGATCCTCGCCGAGCAGCGCCTCGGCCATGAGGTGCCAGGAATGCGCGGCCTCTACGCGCACGCCTCCGACCGGATGCGCGACGACCTCAAGGACGCTCTCCAGGCCCGCTGGGAGGATTCGCTGCGCGCCCGCGCCGCCATCCACCCGCACTCCCCCATGCCGCTGCTGGACGGTCTGCTCGCGCCGTACCGGCGGCAACAGCCCGGATCAAGCAGACCTGATGACACCACCTGGGACAGGGAAGGAGCCGCCGCTACCAGACGACGTGGGGAGGAACCGGGAGAAGTTGATCTCCCAAATTCCTCCCAGATCAGCCCAAGACCCCACCCAGGAACTAGGATGGGGTCTGTACGACGAGCTTCTGACCTGGCCAGATGCCATGATCATCTGGTGGGCGATACTGGGATCGAACCAGTGACCTCCTCGGTGTGAACGAAGCGGTCCCGAGTTCATATCAGTAGCGTCCCGTGCCGCCAGATGGGGTCCGGTGGCAGCAGGTGTCGTTGGGCACGGTTCGCCGCCTTGTTGACGTCATCAGGATCTGCCGCTGATGGCCATCAGATACTGCCGGATGTCAACGGCCAGTCCGGGCACGGAACGTGACCGGGCGCTGGACGCTCACCGCTCCTGATCCGCCGATAGGTATTTGGTGTTGGGCGCAGATGGCGGTGGGCGGTTGGATTCCGGACGGGGAGTTCGGTGCCCGGTCCGGCCATGGCCGGGCCGGGTGCGGGCCAAGGTGATGGCGGATGGCCGTGGGAGAATCCCGGGGAGCGGCACCGCCGCTGGCGCGCGGCCAGCTGGCCGGGTTCGGGGAGGAGGGGACCGGTTGTTTCACGATATCCCGGCCCGGGTGCTGGACCGCATGCGCGAGCTGGAGCGCCGTGATGCGGAGGATCGCGCCGACGGCACGGTGCGCCTGGAACGGCTGCGCCAGGTCCCGCCGGAGACGGGCCGGTTCCTGGCCCTGTGGGCCGCCGCCGCCCCTGCGGGCGCGTGCGTGGAGATCGGCACGAGCGCGGGCTACTCAGCCCTGTGGCTGGCACTTGCCTGCCGGGCCACCGGGAGGCATCTGACCACCTTCGAGGTGCTGCCGCAAAAGGCCGCGCTCGCCCGCGAAACGTTCGCGCGGGCCGGCGTCGGCGACCTGGTCTGCCTCGTCGAAGGTGACTTCCTGGAGCACGCCGGTGAGTTCGGTCAGATCGGTTTCTGCTTCCTCGACGCGGAGAAAGAGATCTACGCCGCCTGCTACGACGCGGTAGTGCCCCGCCTCGTCGCGGGCGGGATCCTGATCGCGGACAATGCGATCAACCACCAGCAGACGCTGCAGCCGATGCTCGGCGCCGCGCACGCCGACGGCCGCGTCGACGCCCTCATCGTCCCCATCGGCAAAGGCGAACTGGTCTGCCGCAGGCGATAGGAACACGCCCCGGAAAGGGAGCGCAAGACCCCGCGGGCCGGCATTGAAGCGCTGAGGCGGCCAGCCGCCCGGCCCCGCCCGCGACACCAACGACAGCCTCACCACCGACAGTTACCAGGCAGAACCTGAGACACGCACGCCTCCCCGCCGATCTGTACGGTGACCGAGCTGGCAGGCATCGATGCCCGGGCCGCACCGAACCGGGCCTTCTGTGGTCTCCGAATCTCATAGCAGGATGTTCCAGAGATCGCGCTCGGTGTGGAACTGCTCCACCTCGTCCAGCTCGACGTCGGCGTCCTCCGCGCGGGCAGCAGCGCCACCCGCGACCCACCAGTCGGCGCCGGGCAGGCCGGCGGACAGGTAGGCGCGAGTTCGGGGCTGTGATGACTGGTGCATGGACCGTGGCTGGGCCAGGACTTCGCCGTGCGAGGGCTCCCAACAGCCTGATCAGGCCAGCATCCTCGCCGAGCACGACCGCGTCATACCACCGCCACACCACCGCCTCGGTGCCGTCCGGCGCGGTCGCGATGGCGACCAGGTGACCAGGTGACACCCGCTCGGTCCGCGGCGACGGGAACTGCGTCGCGTACCGAACAGTGCAGAGCCTGGCAGGCCGGCGGGCTGCTCCGTGGCCTGCGCGAGGTCCCAGCCATGGGCGAGGAGGTCGTAGAGCCGGATCTGCAGTCGCTCGGCGCCGGTGGCGGTCCCGAGCGGGCCGTGGTAGGTGCGTTCGAGGACTCCGGGCCGGCCGAACGCGGCAGCGCGGCTGCGGAGTCGCGGTAGGCGCCGGCCGGGTCGTCTTCGGCATGGTCCGCGGACGGCCTGGCCGGAGGCGGCTGGCCGGCGAGCAGCGCGGCGAAGACCCGGTTCATACCGATCAGGTGATTGACCATCTGGCGTACCGTCCAGTCCGTGCATGGGGTCGGCGCTGACCACTGTTCGGCTCGGATGTTGCCGATCAGGCCAGCGACCGCGTCGAATGCACGGCCGAGCTGCCCGGCCAAAGGCGCGCGCTCGGCGTCACTGCGCTCGATGCAGAACTCGTTGCCCCCCGGGTCGCAGAGAACCACCCGTCCGCCGCCGTCTGGCCGGCGCTGGTCGCCGGCCATCCGGGCACCGACGCGCAGGAGTTGGCCGACCTCCTCGTCGCGCCGGCTCGTGAGCGGCACGAGATCAAGATGTACCCGGTTCTTGACGTGCTTGGGCTCCGGCACGGCGATGAACAGCAGCGCCAGCGACCCGTCCGGCGAGAGCAGCAGAGCCTCCGGGTCACCGGGAGCGTTGCCGTTGCCTGGGTCTTCGCTGAACCCGGTCAGCTGCAACCAGAACTGCGCCAGGCGGCAGGGATCAGCGCAGTCAAAGGCGATGCTCTTGATGCGTACGGCCATGGGGCCACCTTTCGAAGGCGGCGCCACCTGCGGCTGCGCTCGGTCAGTCAGCTCCAGGAGGCGCGGAAACCAACATCGACACGGGTGTCGCACCTCCTCTCGACTCAGCCCAGACAGACTGCCAGAGACGCGACTGCCGTGTCACTACGAGCTCATCGACGTGGTGGCGGTGGCTGCCTACCGCGCCAGCATTGACAGCAGCATGCCACTTTCCGGGCGGAAGCTCGCCGCGATGTTCGGCAAGGCCTTCCGCAGCTGGCCCGCAACCGGATGGCTGAGGCCGTCAAAGTCGCCGCGCGGGCGATGGCGGATGTCCGGTGGGACGGGCGGCATCATGCCCGCTGTGCAACCTGAGGCTTGTTGCCCGGAGCTGAATCACCCCAACCACCGGCAGGTGGCGGGCTCCCACAGGCCTACGGCAGTCCGCTTAAGGAGTGGGTCCGCGAAGGGCCGCACGATGCCGATCGCCTCGTCCAGGTGCGGGCGGTGGTGAGCAGCGAACGCCGCGCTTCCGCGCGGTAGCCGGTGTCCCACAGCTGGTGGTCCGGGGACGCCGAACTGGCCGGGCAGAATGAGACCGCGTCGCCCGGCTTCGGATTCCAGCGCCTGCTGTTGCGCGTCGGCCTGCACGGAGATCCTGGTCAGGATGGCGGCCAGGTCTGATAGGGCCGACCGTCAGCGGGTGCCGTTGGGTCCGCAGTCGTCTTCCCTTGGCTGGTCGCTGTTATCCCTTGAAAGCGACGGTGGCGCCAACCGGCCCCGGTCCACTGGGGTGCCTGGCGCATGAGCCCTCGGTGCCGACACCTGGAGCATGTCGCACTTATCGTGGTCGGTCGCTGCGCCGCATGGGTACCTCGGGCTTCCTTGACGCTCAGGTCGTCCCACGCCGGTCACGGCGCCCGGCATGCCCGGGCACATGTGAGCGTGCTGAGCCGCGCCGTCGGTCTGCGGAAGCCCCTGATTCCCGCTCAGATCAGGCCCGCGTCGGAGGCGCGGATGACGGCTTCGAGCCTTGACGTGGCGTTGAGTTTGTCCAGCAGTCTGCTGACGTGGCCCTTCACTGTCGCTTCTGAGAGTTCCAGGCGCCGGGCGATGGCGCGGTTCGAGCATCCTTCTGCGAGCAGGTGGAGCACATCTTTCTCCCGGCCGCTCAGGTGTGGCGCGGCAGCGTGGGCTGGCTCGTTAGCCAGGTCGCGCGCGAGCTGGAATGCGATCCGCGAGTCAAGCGCTGGTTCGCCGGTCACGGCGGTGCGCAGCGCCGCTGCCACATCGGTTTCCGACGTGTCCTTCAGCAGACAGCCGTCCGCGCCAGCCAGCAGGCAGTCGCGAATCTCTGCGCTGCTGTCGAAGGCGGTCACGATCACGATCGTCGAGTCCGGCAGAGCATTTCGCATCCGGCGGCACAGCGTGGCCGCTGTGACTTCGCCCGGCATGTGCATGTCCAGCAGCAGCAAGTCGGGGTGGAACGCGGTGGCAATGATGAGCGCGGTGGCAGCGTCGCCCGCCTCGGCGCACTCCACCCCACCGAACGCCTCCGACGCTATAGTCCGCAGGCCGCGGCGCGCCACCGGGTGGTCGTCGACGATGAGAACCTTCATGGCAGGTTCTCCCGGGACGGGCGGGTTGGCAGCTCAACGCGCAGTACCGTGTGGCCAGCCGGATCGCAGGTCAGCGCGAGCGTGCCGTGAAGCTGGGCCACGCGCTGGCGCAGCAGCGCGAGGCCCCCGCCCGGGCCGCCGTGGTCTTTGTCTCCGGGGTGCTTCGGGCGCACGGCCTGGGTCCCGGCTTGCAGGACCAGCACGACCGTTTCTTGCTGGTAGGCGAGATGCAGGATGGCTACCTGGGCGTGTGAGTGCTTGACGGCATTGCGCAGTCCTTCCAGGGCCGTATCGATGAGCAGGTCCTCGATGGGCTGAGCGATATCCCGGCGTTCGCCCCTCCCAGTGATCCTGACCCGGCAGCCTGTGGTCCGCTCGATTAGCCGGGCTTCGCCTGCCAGCCGCGCCTCGAACGCCAGTCCTTCAACCGCCTGGCTCAGCTGATGGAGCGAAGCCCGTAGTTCGCCGCGAGCTTGTGCTGCCGTGGTCTCGATCTCCGCCAGCGCGGCGGTGAGGGCAGCCGGATCGTTTTGCTGGCGTGCGTAGTGGGCGGCCACGCCAATGGCGAACAGCATCTGGGCAACCGAGTCGTGCAGTTGGGTGGCGAGGCGCTGCCGGTCGCGGAGCATCGCCAGTTCGATCTCCTGCTTGCGTGCCGTTGCCTGATGCAGGGAAAGCTCCGCTTGGGTGGCCACGAGTTCCAGCGTCCGCAGTGTCTGGTCNNGCCATCCCGTGCAGTCCCTCCAGTTCGCAGACGACATGGACGAAGTCCCGGCTGATCGTCGGGTCATGGAGGTAGTCGGCCACCCGGTGCGGGTGCCTGCGCAGCAGCACCTGCCCGCCCAGCCCGGTCCCGGGCCGGACGGTGATCTCACGGAACCGGGGGTCGGAGATCCCGTCGGTGATCGACATTGGATAGGCGCCGGCCGGACTGGCGACCGCCACGAAGGTACTGTCCACTCGCAGGACCTGCCGGGTCACCTGGGCGGCGGCAGCCAGGATCTCCGGCGTGGACTGGTGCAGCCCCACCGTGCGGGCGATCAGCTCAGCCGCGGATGGCATGGCCAGGCTCCAGGTCAGCCGCTGTCGGCCAGGACGGGACGCAGCGCGCTCAGGACGGCTGGGTCTTCGATGGTGGAGGGTATGGGCTCGTCCTGGCCGTCTGCGATGCCGCGCATTGTCTTGCGCAGTATCTTGCCGGAGCGGGTCTTGGGAAGGCCGGCGACGACATCGACTCTGCGCAGTGCGGCGACCGGGCCGATCTGGTCGCGGATCAGCTGGACGAGTTCGGTGGACAGGGCGGCCGGGTCGGCTCTGACGCCCGCCTTGAGCACGACGAATCCGCGTGGTATCTGGCCCTTGAGCTCGTCATTGACCCCGATCACCGCGCATTCGGCCACGGCGGGATGGCTCGCGAGCACCTCCTCCATTTCCCCGGTGGACAGCCGGTGGCCCGCTACGTTGATCACGTCGTCGATGCGGCCCATCACATACAGGTAGCCGTCGCTGTCGCGGTAGCCGCCGTCACCGGTGATGCAGAAACCGGGGTGGCGTGACAGGTAGGAGTCGACGAACCGCTCATCGTCGCGCCACAGGCTGGGCAGGCACCCCGGTGGCAGCGGCAGCCGCACCACGATCTCCCCGGTCTTCCCGGGCGCCACCTCATCGCCGTCGGTGTTGACGACGCGCACGTCGTAGCCGGGCACCGGCACGGTGGGCGAGCCAGCCTTGGTCGGCATGGGTTCAAGGCCCATCAGGTTGGCGGCGATCGGCCAGCCGGTCTCGGTCTGCCACCAGTGGTCGATGACCGGGACGCCGAGCAGGTCACCCGCCCACCGGTAGGTCTCCGGGTCGAGCCGCTCGCCGGCCAGGAACAGGTACCGGAAGCTGGACAGGTCGTGCTGGCGGGCCAGTTCGCCGGCCGGGTCGTCCTTCTTGATCGCGCGGAACGCGGTCGGCGCGGTGAACAGCGTCTTGACCCGGTGCTCGGCGATCACCCGCCAGAACGCGCCCGCGTCCGGTGTGCCCACCGGCTTACCCTCGTACAGCACGGTCGTGCAGCCGGCCAGCAGCGGGGCGTAGACGATGTAGGAATGCCCGACCACCCACCCCACGTCGGAGGCGGCCCAGTACACCTCGCCGGGCCCGGTGTCGTAGATGTGCTCCATGCTCCAGCGCAGCGCCACCGCGTGGCCCCCGTTGTCGCGGACCACGCCCTTGGGCTTGGCGGTGGTACCGGAGGTGTACAGGATGTACAGCGGGTCGGTTGCCGCGACCGGGACACAGTCCGCTGGCTCGGCCCCGGCCATCGCCTGCTCCCAGTCCAGGTCGCGCCCGGCCACCAGGGCCGCAGCCGCCTGCGGGCGCTGAACGATCACGCAGCGGTCTGGCTTGTGGGCCGCCAATTCGATGGCGCTGTCCAGGATCGGCTTGTACTCCACGATCCGGCTGACCTCGATGCCGCACGAAGCCGAGACCACGACCTTGGGTGCGGCGTCGTCGATCCGCACCGCGAGCTCGTGCGCGGCGAAACCCCCGAACACCACCGAGTGCACCGCGCCGATCCGCGCACACGCCAGCATCGCCACCACGGCTTCCGGGATCATCGGCAGGTAGATGATCACCCGGTCCCCTGCGCCCACCCCCAGGCCGCGCAGCACGCCGGCGAACCTCGCCACCTCATCTAGCAGCTCCTGGTAGGTGAAGCTACGGCAGGTCCCCGTTACCGGGCTGTCAGGGATCAGGGCGGGCTGGCTACCGCGGCCATCACGCACATGCCGGTCCAGCGCATTGAAACAGGTGTTGAGGATCCCGTCGGCGAACCAGCGGTAGAACGGCGGATTCGAGGCATCCAGGACCACCGTCGGCTGGTGGTACCAATCGATTCCCTTGGCTGCCTCACCCCAGAAACCTTCGGGATCAGCCAGGCTCCGGCGGAACACTTCCGAATAGCGGCCCATACGACACTCCATTCACCAGTCGCGGCATCCGGTCCTCAGTGCCTGGCCAGGGGCCAGACGGGCAGCACGCCACGCTTGTATGCAGCCTCGCACAGCTCAGCGCAGGACAGGTCGGCCGCCAGCGCGGCCACGATCAGGCCCAGGTAACCCCCGGCGTGCACCAGCCCAGTGCTCCCGCCATAGTTGCCCGCTCCCAGCACGAAGAACGTGGCCGCAAGACCAGCCAGTGCCACGACCACCACCACGTTGGTGCGGAGCGACGCCACGAAGATCCACACCGTGAAAATGCCGAACGCGTACAGGAATAGCCCAAGGGCGTGACCGGTCTGAGCGGCCGGCACATCCTTGAGGAAGAACTCGGCGATGGCGAACATGGACAGCCAGAACGCCCCGAAGGTGCTGAACAGCACGCCCCCGAACGTGTTCCCCGTACGGAACTGGATCACGCCGGCGATCAGCTGGGTCAGTCCCCCGAACATCAATGCCACACCGAAGACCACCGGCGTGATGCCCGCGTTCACAAGGCCGGCATTGATCATGCTGAGCATGAACGTGGTCACCGCGAACGCCGCCAGGGCCAGTGGTGCCGAGTTGCCCCACCCTGTCCCTGCGGCGGCTGCCGGGGAGCCCTGACCTGCGGGTTGGACGTCCGGATGGGCGAAGTGCTGGTCGGTGGAAGTCATGTGATCCTCCTCACAGAATGCTTGTTATGAGGAGGATGAACCAGCCATTCATTGCTGCTAAGCGCCAAAGGTCCCCGCTAACCCCCACCAAAAGTAGCGGCCCGCCAGCCGGGCCGAGCTGACCGCGAGTATTTCCTGGGACGCGAACACCGTCACCATGTCCGTCCGTAGTATTCGACGGTGATGGCTGCGTGCCGCATGTGACTCAGCGGTGGGGCTCATGATGACGTACGAGCTGCGCTACTTGCGGTTCTTCCAGGCTCGCTTTGACCGGCAGCGGGGGGGCGATCTGCGACGCAGGCGAATGTGGCTGTGACGGTTGTTCCCTGGCCTGGAGCGGACCGGATGGTCAGCCGGCCGCCCGCGAGTGCTGCGCGTTCGCGCATGCCGAGCAGGCCGAGGTGCCCCGCTGGCAGCTGCGTGTCGAGCGCCGCCGGGTCGAAGCCGCGACCGTCGTCCACGACGCGCAGGCAGAGTCCGCCATCATCGAAGTCGAGGGTGAGCAATAGTCTCCTGGCATCGGCGTGACGGATGACATTGTTGACGGCTTCCTGGCTGATCCGGAACGCTGCGAGCTCGACTTCGGGAGGGAGCCTCATCTCAGTGCCGGTGACTTGCAGGTTCGCGGGGATCGTCGTCGTGTCCCCGACATCGGCAAGGAATCCGCGCAGGGCTGGGGCGAGCCCGAGCTGTTCGAGGGCAGGTGGCCGCAGACCCGCCACGACCGCCCTGAGACGGGTGGCGATATCCAGCGTCTCACGGCGCGACTCCTTGAGATTCTCGGCCAGCGTGGCCGGAGTCTGCGGTGTGGCTTCCAGCCGCTCAAGGGAGCGGGCCAGGTGCACGAGGAGCTGGAGTGGCTCGTCGTGGAGTTCCTGAGCGATCCGCCTTCGCTCTTCCTCCTGGACCTTGAGCAGGAGCTCGGCAAAACGATGCACACGCTCGCCCTCGGCGCGCTCCTCGGTGACGTCTTGGAGGACTAGCTGGGTGAGGGGCTCTTCCTCCGGCTTGGCCGGTACGCGGGCGACGTTTACGCGGTAGTAGTGAAGGCCGGCTTGCGGTGTTGAGATCGCGATGATGCTTCCTGTGCCGTCGCCGATCGCGTCGGTGCCGGATCCCAAGATGTCGTGGACGGACCGGCCAACGACATCCTCCGGGACCAAAGCTCGGGCCGCCGGGTTGGCATCCAGGATCGTGCCCAACCGGCTGGCAACCAGGATTGGGGCCGCGTTGGTGTCGAACAACTGCCTGTATCGCGCCTCGGTAGCCCGTTGCTCGCTTCTGGCCCCCTCCGCACGAGCGCGCTCCAGCCGTTCCGCGTCGATGTGGTAACCAACGAATACAGCCACCGCGATCACCAGGGCCAGCTCGATCAGATCGTTGCCGACGTGGCCCCGATCGCGTGGCAGCAACAGGTCCGGCAGCCATAGCAGGGTGGCCCACACCGCGGTCGCGACCGAACCGGACAGCCCGTAGCGCAGGGCGGCATAACTGACGGGCGCGAGTAGCAGCGCGACGGGAACGCCTGCGGGGACGGTGCTGGGCTCGGCCGCCGAGACGAGGTCGATGAGCAGGTGAGCCGCAGCGAGCCCGACGACCATTGCCTGCACGATCCAGAAGCGGCGCTCGCGCACGGGAGGCCGGATCACACGATGCCAGACCAGCACGCTCCGGGCGGCCAGCGAGCCATTCATCCTGGCCTGCTTTCGCGTTCCGGGAGCGTCAAGTGGTGGCTGACCGCGTACAGCGCTGCTTCGGTCCTTGAGGCCAGGCCGAGCTTGCCGAGCACGCTGGATACGTGGCTTTCCACGGTGCGCAGCCCCAGCCCCAGCTGGCTGGCGATCTGCTTGTTCGGCAACCCCCGTGCGAGGAGACGCAGCACCTCGGTTTCGCGGGCGGTGAGGGCGGGCGATGCGCTGCCTGGGCCTGTGCGCCAGTGGTGGGTGAGACGGCGGGAGATCGCCTCGTCCAGCACGAGCGCGCCGCCGGCGGCGGTGCGCACGGCATCGCACAGTTCCCGGGCGCTCGATGTCTTGAGCAGGTAGCCGGCGACCCCGGCCTCAAGTGCCCCGATGACGTAGGCGTAGTCGTCGTAGGCGCTGAGAATGAGGACGCGGGTTTCAGCGACTTGGTTCGCCACCGCCCGCGCAAGCGCGATCCCGTTCATCCCCGGCAGCTCCACATCGACGAGGGCAACATCCGGGCGCTGGCCGCCGATGAGCTTCAGGGCCTCCTCGGCTGAAGATGCCTGGCCAACTACCGTGAGGCCAGGGTCGCGTTCGAGCAATTCGGCGGTGCCCTCACGGACCAGGGCGTGATCCTCGACAACGACGATCCTGACAGGACCCTGGCCAGCGACCGGCTTAGTAACGGCCCCGTCGGGTGGCCGTGCGATTCCACCAGCCTCGTCTGCCCTGCTGACTGGCCCGGGGCCGGGATCGGGGCCGGGGCCAGTCCGGTCGTCGTTCATCATCACAAGGCTAGACCGCAGGTGGGCAGAACGGGACTGGCTGAAGCCTGGCGCTCAGCACTGGCTGACCGAGCTAACGCCGTGACGCGGGTACGCCTGTTGCGTCCGTGATTCCACGAGAGGACATTTCCCCAGGAAAAACGGGGGGCGATCCCGCAATCCCTTCCTTCCGCAAACCACAGTCAGGCTCTCAAGCTGATGTCATGATGACGCTCGGCAAGGTGGCGCTGGACCTGTTCATGGCCGGTGTAGTGCTGTCGCTGATCAGCATCACGCTCTTCTTCGTGTTCGGGGCCGGGGTATCCCTCCTGACAGTAGCCGGTGCCGGGCGGCGAGCCCGCCAGCGATCCCGTCAGCTGGATCAGCTGTCACACGGATGCCCCGTTGATGAGCTTGCTGCGATCGACGAGGCACTCGACAGGATCCTGGCCGAGGAGCGGCGCGTGCTGCCCGGATCGCGCGGCGGGTAGGTGTCCCGGCGACCCGTACTGGCGGGCGCCCGCTTTGGCTAGCGCGCTTCTCCGTGGAATCACGGAAGTAGGTCCCGTGGGACTTGGGACCTTCGGCCCTGCGCGGCCGGATTGGGCGGGCGCACAGTCAGGCCATGGCAGCATTGAGGAGCCCCACCCAAGCAGGCGAGTCACGCAGGTCAGATAGCTCAGTCACAGTGCGCGAGCCGGTCCCCATCGCCATCCGGCTGCGCCCGCAGCACCGTGCCGGTGCCGAGGAGCGGTTCGGCCCCTCGGATCCCCCACGCGGATGGGACATCACCCGCAACCCCCGGATCGCCCGGCTCCTGCGGGATCGGCGCTTCCAGTTCCTGCTCATCCTGCCCAACCAGATCATCTTCTGGACCGTGATCTTCGTGGGCCTCCTGGGAACCGCCGTACCCGGCCTCAACTTCGGCACCGCCATCACCTGGTATATCTGGTTCTGCCTGGTCTTCGTGCTGATGGTTGTGGTCGGGCGGGCATGGTGCTCCATGTGCCCATTCGGCGGTTTTGCCGAATGGGTACAGCGCCGCACGCTCTGGCAGCGCACGCAGAAGACTCTCGGCCTGGGCCGGAAGTTCCCCGAGCCACTGGCGCGTTACGGCTTTCTACTCCCGGTGGCCACGTTCCTGCTGCTGACCTGGATCGAGGAGTTCTTCAACATCGCCGGCCCTGGCGCCCCCGCCGACACGAGCTGGATGGTTGTCGGTATCGTCGCCTCTGCGCTGGTCTTCTTCCTGGTGTTCGAGCGCCGGACATTCTGCCGTTACCTGTGCCCGCTCACCTCGCTCATCGGCACGGTCGGCTCGATGGGATCGGTCGCCGGCTTCCGCACCAGGGACCGCGACGTCTGCTTGACCTGCCAGACCAAGGACTGCATGCGAGGCGGCGAGAACGGCTTCGGCTGCCCCTGGTACACCTGGCCCGGCAGCGCCGACTCGAACCTCGCCTGCGGGCTGTGCTCGGAGTGCTACAAGGCCTGCCCGTCGGGCAACATCGGCCTGTATTTGCAGAAGCCGCTCACCTCGGTGATCGCTCCCACACGCCGCCGGGCCGACGTGGCCTGGGCCATCGCGCTGCTGTGGGGCCTTGTCCTCTACCAGCAGCTCAACGCCACGAACCTGTACGCGGGGCTCGACAACTGGCTGAACTCCGCGCTGCATTTCCCCCACTACCCGGACCCGGCCGCTTACCTCGGCGTCATCGGGCTGCTCGCGCTCATCACTGCCGGCGCAGTGTGGATGATCAGCAGGCTGTTCGCCCGCCCGGACCTCAAGTTCGCGGGCGGCGGCCGCTTCCTGGACCGCGCGTCGCGGTTCCGGGCCTACTTCCTGCCGGTCGCCTACGGGCTCATCCCGGT
>DPMS01000908.1 GCA_003541285.1 Actinomycetota bacterium | reverse complement strand
GGCAGCCCCGGGCAGAAGCCGCATGCCCTCAGCGGTGGTGACGTACTCGCCCTCGGGCGCCTTGACGTTCAGCGTCCCGTCCCGGTCCAGGAAGGCAGTGCGGTACGGCGCGGTCACGTCTCCGGGAACATTTCGCGCTCGACGATCTCGCAGATCGTGTGGCCAAGGTGGAGGCAGGCTTCCTGCACCCGCGGCGTGTCGTCGGTGGGCACCCGGACGCAGATGTCGGCAGCCGCGGCTGCTTTCCCGCCCGAGTTGCCGGTCAGCGCCACGGTGACCAGGCCGCCCTCACGTGCCGCGATCAGCGCGCTGACCANNCCATCGAGGAGCCCCCGTTACCGAAGAACAGCACCTTCCCGCCCGCCCGCAGCGCCCCGATCATCGCGGCAGCGACCGCCGTGGCCTGGCTGACGCATTCGGACTCCAGCATGTCCCGCTTGATGGCCAGGCTGTCCTCCAGCCGGCGCCGGGTCAGGTCAAGCGAGTCCTGGCTCATGCCCGCCATGTGGTCAGTCCTCTCGGCTCGAAGCTGAACTCCGTGGCCGTGACCCCGAACCGCTCCAGCGCGTCAGCCACCCGGTGCTTTGTCTTGAAGTCGCAGTAGAACAGAATGTAGCCCCCGCCGCCAGCACCGGTCACCTTGCCGCTGATCGCCCCATTGCGCAGCGCGATCTCGAACGCCTCCTGGATCCGCGGTGTCGCGATCATCGGGGACAGCCGCTGCTTCTCCCGCCATGCCTCACCCAGCAGCTCACCGAACTCACCCAGCTTGCCGCGCAGCAGCGCGCTCTTCATCGCCACCGCGAGCTGCTTTTGCGCCCGCAGCCCGGCCAGCGTGTCCGTCTCCGCGGCTTCCACCCGGTGCGTCTGGTCGGCGATGATGTGCGCCGACTGACGGGTGATCCCGGTGAAGCACAGCAGCAGGCTGAATTCCAGTTCGTTGACGGTCGAGTCACGCACCCGCAGCGGGTTCACGATCACCCGGTCACCGAATTCGATGAAATTGAACCCGCCGAAGGTGGCCGCGTAGTGGTCCTGCAGGCCGCCACGGATGTTCAGATCCTGCCGCTCGATGGCATGCGCCAGGTCGGCGATCTCATACTGGTCCAGCGGCAGCCCATAGAACTCATGCAGCATGCCAACCAGCGCCACCATCATCGTCGACGACGAGCCCAGACCAGATCCCGGCGGCGTATTCGAGCGCAGCACCAGGTCATATCCGCCGAGATCCTCCCGCCGCAGCCGCCTGATCGCCGCCTTGACCAGGTCAAGCTTCCCGTCCAGGACAGGATCCTCGGTGACCGGGAAATCAAGCGACAGACCGAAGTCCACAGACTCGATACTGACCTGATCGTCCGGCCGCGGGCTCAGCGAACCATAGGCGAAGCGATCGATCGTCGCCGACAGGACCACACCGCCCTCGGTCTCCGGAAACGGCGCCACATCCGTCCCCCCGCCGGCGAAGGAAAGCCGGAGCGGTGCCTTGGCCCGGACGTGCACGCTGCCCACCCTGGATGTGAGATGGCCGCGCTGCTGCACAGGATGCGTCATGTATCTCCCCGCGACCGGACGATCAAGTCGGCGAGCAGCGCAAGTGAGCCGATGAGCAGCCCCGTCACGAAGATCAGGACGGTGTTGATCGCGAAGTACAGCGGGTGCACGATCAGGTCGAAGATTCCCTTGGCGATGCCGAGGCCGAGCAGGGAGAGCGCGACGGGCATGAGCACTTTGAGCGGGTTGAAGTACATCACCATCCGCAGCACCTGGAGGATGTAGCGGTAGGCGTCGCTGACGAAATGGAACTTCGACGTCCCCGACCGCTTGGCGTATGCGATCGGCACATAGCGCACATCGTGCTGGTTGGCCAGGAAGGCCAGGGTGATCGTGGTGACGCAGGAGAACCCGGGCGGCAGCAGCCGCAGGTACGGCAGCGACACCTCGCGCCGGAACGCCCTGAGCCCCGAGTTCAGGTCCGGGATATGGGCATTGGTGAGCCGCTCGGCGAGCTTGCGGATGAACCACTTCGCCGGCACCCGGAGGATCTTGTGCGTGCCCGCCTCGCTGGTCCGCGCCCCTACGACCTGATCGAGCGCCGGGTCCTTCTCCAGCATCTGGACAAGCTCGGGAATGCGCTCGTTCGGGTAGGTCATGTCGGCGTCGGTCCATACCACGATCTCGCCCCGGGCCTGCTGGGTGCCGATCCGGCGGACGGTGCCAGAGCCGCCGTTGCGGTCGAAGTGCACGATCCGCAGGTGGGGGTAGTCCGGCGCGGCTTCGTGGAGGCGGGTGAGCGTCTCATCGGTGGAGGCGTCGTCGTAGGCGACGAGTTCGTAGGGGTACCCGCTGGCATCCATGGCCTCGCAGATTCGTGCCACCTCAGCCGTGACATGACCCTGCTCGTTGTAGCAGGGGAGAATGATCGAGACATACGGGTTCTGCGGGGATGTACTGCTCACGGAGGCAGACACTACTATGCTTCCGCCGCGATGGCGCCAATACCATCCATAGCGGCGGTCATGACACAGGCTCGCTCATCCAGACATTCATCCTGAGCGTCCGGGTGAGCAATGGCGGAGTCGTCAGGGTGTGCCCGTCCTCCTGCGTCCGCAGCGCCATGATCCTTCGTGCCGCGCCGCCATAGGGTGCGAGTTCAGCACTCTTGTGCGCCAGGAAGACCGGCCGCCGGCCAGCCTGCTCGATCCCACGCACTACCTGCTCCACGGCGGCAAGCCGCGCCTGCGGGCGCATGATCGCCACCGGGTCGCCGCACATCCCCCGCACGATCTCGGTGAGCCGGCTGGTCTGATGATCGAAGATGACAACCGCGGAGCCGCGGGGAATCGCGGCGCACATGCGGTCAACCGCCCGTATCTCGCCTGCGTACGTGGTCTTGAATGCCAGGCCGTGCACGACGGGCCTGGTCCCGTGCGGGCCGGTTCTGATCCCAAGACCGAATGCGGTCATCGCGGTCGGCAGCACCAGTACCGCGGCGCAGCCCGCCACCAGGCCACCGCGGATCACCCGGTCATAGTGATGCTGCCGGAGCCAGCCGGCCAGCCAGCTTGACGCCCAGAGTGCCAGCAGGATGAAGCCGGGCAGCACGGCGGGCACGAGCCGGCGGCTCGCCCAGGGATGATCGGGAATGATCGCCGGCCGGTACAGGGTGGTGACAATGGTCCACGCGAAGATCATGAGGGGCAGCGTCCAGGCCGGCATGCGGCCACGTAGGCACCTGCGGGCGAGCAGGGCAGCCCCGAGCGTGCCGAGGAGGACGGCGGGCACACCGATATACCAGAACACCCAGTGCAGGCTGATCTCGGAGTACTGACGCCGCGGGTCGATCGGCAGGTGCTGCTCCTGCTGGTAACGGGCGAGATACCGGATGGCCCGGCCGCGCACGGTCTGCACGTACGGCCGGATCACGAAACCGATCAGGATGGCGAAAGCGGCGGCGGAGGCCGCGTTGGGCAGCCAGGTGCTGCGCACCGGCGGCAGACCGCGACCCCGCAGCACCAGCACTGCCACCGCCGTCACAACGACAACGGCCCCGGCCACCAGCAGCAGCGGGATCAGCGAGTCCTTGATGGCGGCCAGGTAGGGCCGCGACAGCACCAATCCGTCGATGCCGCCGTAGAGGACACCAGCCACCAGGCCAGCGGTGAGCGGGACCGCCTGCCGCCGGCGGCCGATGAGCAGCAGCCCGCAGTACGGGATGACCGGCAGGACGTCGCTGGCCCCATCAATGCGCACCAGCACAGACAGCCCGAGCGCCAGGCCGCCAAGCGCTGCCATGACCCTGGCACCGGCCTTGCCCGCCTCGAGCGAGTCGATGACCAGGCAGAGCCCGCCGAGGAACACGATCTGCACCACCGGCTCGCTGTAGGTCGACCGGCTGGTGAACTGCTCCGGCAATGAGAGCGCGAGGACCAGGGCCGCCAGCGGCGCCCACCGCGGCCCGGCCAGCCGGGCGGCCAGCCCGCCGAAGGTGAGCACCGCACCTGCCCCGAGCAACGGCGCCATGGCGACCGCCCCGCCCACGCCGCCGATCCAGAAACCAGCGGAGAGGATCATTGGCAGCCCCGCCATGAACTGCGGCACGACAGCGCTGCCGACCTGGTAGAAAGCGGCGCTGGCGAAGCTGAGCACGTGGTGGGTGCCGCCAAACGCCGCGCGCGACTGCGGGATCGGCAGTGACCCGTGATGGGCGATCCAGTACCCGAACTGGATGTAAGACGCAGGGTCGCGCATGACGATGATCTGCTCGGACTGATAGATCATCTGGTGGACGCCGAACGCAGCCGCCACCGCGAGCACGCCGGCCAGCGCCCACCAGGGCGTGCGCTCCTGCCCCGGCCTGGGCATTGGCAGGCTGCCTTGCCACCGGTCAGGGATCCAGCGCAGG
Source organism: Actinomycetota bacterium (assembly GCA_003541285.1). Classification (GTDB taxonomy): domain Bacteria; phylum Actinomycetota; class Actinomycetes; order Streptosporangiales; family Streptosporangiaceae; genus UBA9676. Next base: position 3,345 of record DPMS01000908.1, on the reverse strand, counting down.
CCGTAGACCACCAGCACGGCCGCCAGCGGCACCGACACCACCAGCATGAGCACCGGCGTGAATACGCCCGCGAGCAGCAGCGGCAGCCCGGCCAGCAGCCAGGCAGTCACCACCAGCGCCGGCAGCACCGTCAGCCGCCCGAGCAGCCGGCCGGGGGCGTTCGGTGAACCGGTCAGCTGACCGCCACCGTTGGCCTGGGCCGCCAGCGGCCCGGTGGCTGCCTCGGTACCAGCGTTCATCCCGCACCCGTCCCGCTCGTCCCGGTGCTCGCGCTGGCACCAGCACGGTGCAACACGACATAGCCTTTCCGCTCGAACACGACCCGGTAGCCGCTGCGCTCCAGGAACGCGATACGCTGCGCCTGCTGCGCCTGGCTGGCGAACGTGAACTGGCGTCTGCGGACGTCGGCCACCACCCACGGTGCCCACCGCACGTGCAGGCGCTCCCACAGCAGGACTGTGTCCCGGGCGGACAGCTGAGGACCCAGATGGTTCACCGCCTCCACGGTGACCCCGCTCGGAACAACGGCAACTGCCGCAGCCGCCGCCCTCGCCCGCGCGTTCAGCTTGTAGAACGATGGATGCAGGGCGGCTCCGAACGCGAACTGCGGGATAAGGCCCACCGCGACGACGCACATCGCGATGGCACAGAGCAGGGCAACTCTGCCCGTGCCGGCGCCAGCGGGCTGGGCGGGTGCGGCAGCCACAGCCTGTGCTGGCGCGGTAACCGCAGGCGCAGTAACCCCCGGCTGCGCGGAGGCGGCAGCCCCGGGCTGGCCGCGCCTGGCATCGATGCGCTGCCTGGCCCGCGCCCACCAGCGATCGAGCCTGGCGGCGCCGTCCACAGCGGCGAACACGAGAACGACCACCAGATAAGCGTTGTACTGAAAGTCGGTAACCCACCAGTTGGGGAACAGGTTCGCCAGCATGCGCTCAAGCAGCAGCGGGACCGCGGCGAGCGCGATGGGGGACCGCAGCGGGAGGAAGCAGAAGGCCCCGAAGAGGAAGAGCATGGTGTCGAGCTTGACCCGCGGCGTTATCAGCAGCCGCAGCGAACTCGCCGGGTGGACGATCAGGTGCCAGACCGCTTGCGGGACGCCCTGGCCCAGCGCCGTGTACGCCCAGTAATAGTTGGCTCGGCCCCCGAAAGCCGGGACCAGCGCATAGGTCGCCAGATAGGTGTCCGCGAACCCCACCACGATGAGCGCGAGACCGGTGAGCAACTGCTTGCGCACCGTCCGTGGGCGCGCCACGGCAAGGTAGAGGCCGATCCCCGCGACGAACAGGCCCATGTCCTCCTTGACGAAGAGCAGGGCCGCGAGCGCGATCAGCGCGGTGCGCAGCCTGCCCGCCTGGAGACGCTCGAGCGCCACTGCCGTCAGCACCGGGGCGAACGCGACCTCGTGGAAGCTGAAGTTCAGTGCCTCCGCGATCGGCCAGCTCAGTCCATACGCCACGGATACGAGGTAGGCGGCTGCCGTCGCGCGCTGGCCGCCGCCGAACGCCCGGCGGGTGAAGATCCACAGCGGCGGGATCGCGAGGGCGAAGAGCACCGCCTGGGCCACGAGGAGGGTCTGGGGCCCGCTGTAGATCCAGTACAGCGGCGCCAGGGTGGCCAGAATCGGCGACCAGTGGTCGCCGAGGACGGAGAAGTGGGGTCCGAACCCGTTGTGGACGCCCTTGATGATCGAGATCCCCGGCTGGAAGTGGGCATACGATCGCACGGCCTGGTCGAAAATCACCAGGTCATAAGACGAGGTGTGAAACGTGTGGTAACGCGTCAGCGCAAACACGCAGTAGAGCGCTGCGACCGAAGCCGTCAGCATCCCCACCGCGGCCTGGTGTGTCCGGCGACCGCTCGCACGTTCGCTGGCACCCTGCCCGGTGGCGGGCATAGTGCTGCTTGCTGTCGTGCGTATATCCATTGCTGGGGAGGATATCGGGCCAAACCTTGACCGCGTGCCAGGACCCATCTATCGCCCGGCACCGCCGCCCTCCAGCCGGCGAGGATCACGCGGGCCGCACCCCACCACGTCCCCGATCCGGCGGTTCACGGCCGGGAGGCTATCGCCCAGGCTCCGACATCCAGACATTCATCCGCAGCGGCCAGGGCCGCGCCGGGGGAGCCATCAGGGAATGCGGGTCCTCCGTGCTCCGCAGCCACATGATCTCCCTGGTCGGCGCGCCATAGGGGAGCAGGTGTGCCCGGCTGCCCGACAGGATCACCGGCGTGCGGCCCGCGGCCTCGATGCCACGCACGACCTGCGCCACAAGTGCTGGCCGCCGCGGGTTCATGTCCGCCACCGGGACCCCGCACATCCCGCGTATGTCCTGGGTGAGGTGACTGGTTTCACGATCGACGATGACGGCCGACGCGTTGCGCGGGATCGCCGCGCACAGGCGGCCCACTGCCGCGACCTCACCCGAATACGTGCGCCTGAACGCCAGCCCGTTGGCGGCCGCCCTGACCCCGGGCGGGCCACCGTGGGTGACCGAAAGACCAAGCGTTGTCATCGCCGCCGGAACCAGCAGGACGGCTGCGCAGCCGGACACGAAGCCCGCGCGGATCACCCGGTCGTAACCGTGCTCGCGCAGCCAGCCGGTGAGCCAGCCGCAGGCCCATACCGCCAGCAGGATGAAGCCGGGCAGCACGGCGGGCACGAGCCGGCGGCTCGCCCAGGGGTGGTCGGGAAGGATGGCCGGCCGGTACAGGGTCGTGACTATCGTCCATGCGAACGCCATCAGGGGCAGCGTCCAGCTGGGCATGCTGCCCCGCAGGCACCTGCGGGCGAGCAGGGCGGCGCCAAGTGTGGCGAGCAGGACGGCGGGCACGCCGAGATACCAGAAGACCCAGTGCAGGCTCATCTCGTAGTACTGCCGCCCCGGGTCGATCGGCAGGTGCTCGATGCGCTGGTAGCGGGCGATGAACCCGCGGCCGGCCGGAGTCCGCACCGTCTGCAGATAGGGGCGGACGGCGAACCCGGTCACGACGGCGACGGCCAGCGCGGCGGTGGCGTCGGGCAGCCACCGCCCGCGCACCTGCGGCAGGCCACGGCGCCACAGCACCACTACCGCGACCGCCGTCGCGACCACCACCAGCCCGCTCACCACTGCCAGCGGCAGCAGTGAGCTCTTGATGGAGGCCAGATACGGCCTGCTCAGCAGCAGTCCGTCGATGCTCCCGTAGAGCCCGCCGACGGCGAGGCCGGCGATCAGCGGGACGGCCTGCCGCCGGCGGCCGGCGAGCAGCAGCCCGCAGTACGGGATGAGCGGCAGGACGTCGCTCGCGCCATCGACGCGCACCAGCAGGGTCAGGCCCAGCGCGAGGCCGCCGAGCGCGGCGGTG
>DPMS01000759.1 GCA_003541285.1 Actinomycetota bacterium | reverse complement strand
AGGCCTGCGCCAGCGCCCGCTGTACATCCGGCTGGGTCAGCAGCGGCTGGCCGTCTTGCCCGGTGTGGCTCGCGGCCCAGTCACGCACCCGCTCATACAGGGCAGCGAGCCGGCCCGCCGGGCCGAGCATGACCCGTTCGTGGTTGAGCTGTGTGGTCACCAGCCGCCAGCCGGCGTTCTCCTCCCCGACCCGCATCGCGACCGGCACCCGCACGTCGGAGTAATAGGTCGCATTGACGTGGTGCGCCCCGTCGTGCGTGATGATCGGCGTCCAGGAGAACCCCGGATCGGTGGTGTCGACGATGAGGATGGAGATGCCCTTGTGGCGGGGTGCGTCCGGGTCGGTGCGGCAGGCCAGCCAGATGTAGTCGGCGTCATGAGCGCCGGTGGTGAAGATCTTCTCGCCGTTCACCAGGTAGGTGCCGCCGTCCCGCACGGCCCTGGTCCGCAGTGCCGCGAGGTCGGTGCCTGCCCCTGGCTCTGTGTACCCGATGGCGAAGTGCACCTCGCCGGCCAGGATCCGCGGCAGGAAGAACTCCTTCTGCTCGGCGGTGCCGTGAGCTTGCAGCGTCGGGCCCACGGTCTGCAGGGTGACGGCCGGCAGGGGCACGTCGGCACGGGCCGCCTCGCTGACGAAGATCTGCTGTTCCACCTGGCCGAGGCCACGGCCGCCGTACCCGGCCGGCCAGCCCACGCCGAGCCACCCGTCGCGGCCCATCCGGCGCACGACGTCACGGTAGACGGTGCCGTGCCGCTCGGTGAGCATCGCGGTCCGCTCGGCGGGTGACAGCAGGCCGCCGAAGTAGGTGCGCAGCTCATCGCGCAGCGCGAGCTGCGCGTCGGTCAGGTCCAGGAACATGGCGTTGCCCCCTCAGCCGCTGACCCTGGCGCCGAGCCGGTCGAGGCGGTAGTCCGTCCCGCCGACCAGCCTGACCAGGTCCTTGATGAGTGCGGAATACCGGTGCAGGGGGTAGCGGACATCCATGCCGGTCCCTCCATGCAGATGGTGGCAGGTCCGCAGCGCGCCCGGACCCCGCTCAGCCAGCCAGTACGCCGCCACATCGAGGTCGCCGCCCGCGTCCCGCCCGGTGTCCAGCCGCCAGCAGGCCGACAGGGCGGCCAGATGCAGCGTGCGGCTCACGATGTAGACATCGGCGATCTGCTGGGCGACTGCCTGGAACGCCGCGAGCGGCCGGCCGAACTGCTCCCTCGATCCCACATGTGCCGTGGTCAGGTCGAGCGCCGCGGCCAGGGCACCGTCGGCCAGGCTGCTCGCACCGGCAAGCGTGAGCTGGTAGAGGTCGGTCACAGCGCGGCCGTCCGCGGCGCCGAGGATTCCGGTGATGGGTGTGTCCTGCAGCCGCAGCGTGTACTCGGGCCCATCGGCCGAGCTTGGCGTGCGCTGGACCGTGACCCCGTCCGCTGCCGGGTCGACCACGACCAGCCCGGTGCCGCCCGAGCTCAGGCTGGCGGGCACCAGGATCGAGCTCGCGGCCGCGCAGTACGGCACGCCAACCTTGACCCCGGTGACGGTGCCGGAGCCGCCACGCACTCTGGCCATGGTGGCTGGCACCTGCGGCATCGGCTCCGACGGCTCGCGCACGGCCGCGGTGAGCACGACGTCGCCGGAGGCGACACCGGTGAGCAGGGCCTGCTGAATATCGCGTTCGGCCCACCGCACCACGGGCAGCACCCCCATGGCCAGCGTGGCCAGCGCCGGGACCGGCGCCGCGCGCCTGCCGACCTCGGACAGCAGCACCGCCGCGTCCATCACCCCGAGGCCCTCACCACCCAGCCAGGCCGGAAGCACCAGCCCCAGCAGGCCGGCCTGGCCCAATTCCTTCCATAGCGCGCGGTCGTACGGCTCCTCCTGCCCGGTGGCTGGCGGTGCCTGCGCCGGCGCAGTGGCGGGGGCCGGTGCAGGTGCGCCGGAAGCGGGGGCCTGCGCCATGCCCTGGTCCAGCACGTGGGCAGCCGCCTGGGCGACCGCCTGCTGGGTCTCACCGAGGGTGAAGTCCACTCAGCGCATCTCCTCCCTGGGCAGGCCGAGCGCCCGTCCGGCCACCACCGACATCAGGATCTGGCTGGTGCAGCCCACCCTGGTCACCACCGGGCGATGAGACCGGTTCGAGGCGGCGAACCAGCCCGAGGGTGCCTGCCTGCCTCGACCACTCGCGGATGGAAGCCTGCAACGCCAGCTGCTCCTCGGAGATGGCGATCGGCACTGGCCCTCCTCGTCGCTGCGCCAGACAGAATTAGAACACGTTATACCTGCCAACTGCCAGCGTGCCCGGCCGGCGCCCGGCGGCAGGAGAGCGTGCGCGGGGTGCATGGCCAGGGTGCACGGCCAGCTTCTTGCACCGTTGATAAGCTGGTGACAACGATGGCCCGGGCAACCACCCCTGCCCACACCTATCGCCTGCCGGGGATGGTGGCACGGCCTAACGTTTGCCACGACAAGAGGGGCCTGGATGGCGACGCCGAGAACAGGTACTACCGTCCCGGCAAGCACGCCTCCTGACGGCGACTTCAGCTCGGCGGCTCAGCGCGAACGCCGCCAGCGCATCCTCGACGCCACCCTGGCGCTGGCCTCCAAGGGTGGCTACGACGCCGTCCAGATGCGGGCGGTGGCCGAGCGGGCCAACGTGGCACTCGGGACGCTGTACCGGTACTTCCCCTCCAAGATCCACCTGCTCGTGTCCGCCCTCGCCCGCGAGTTCGAGCGCAATCTGGAGAAGTTCGACCGCGCGCCGATCCCCGGCGCCACGCCCTACGACCGGATGCTGTACGTGCTGGGGCGGATGACCCGGGCCATGCAGCGCGAGCCGATGCTCACCGAGGCGATGACCCGGGCGTTCATGTTCGCGGATCCGAGCGCGGCAGCCGAGGTCAACGCGGTCGCGCGGCTGATGGAGCGCATAATCACCAGGGCCATGCACGACGGCGAACCGTCTGCCGACGAGACTGCCATTGCGCGCGTGATCGGTGATGTCTGGCTGTCCAGCCTGGTCGCCTGGGTAACCCGGCGCATGTCCGCCGACGACGTCAGCGGCCAGCTCGAACTCGCCACCCGCCTGCTGCTGCGCTGACCCCCCGGCTGGCTCCGCCACACCCCCGTCCGGCCAATCGTCCATGATCGTGCTGGGTTGCAGGCACCTGGCATGCGCAACCCACCTGATCGCCAACGCCGCTGCCGGGCGAGGCCTTGTAACGCGTTCTAGTTGCCATCGAGGGTCCCAGCCTGTTACAAGACAACATCGTGAGGAACATTCGCCCATTTCGGGCAGACCTGGCCCGGTCGGTGCGCCTGTTCCGCGCGTTCCGCACTGAGCAGGCTGACCCGTCCTCGTATTACTCAGTCCTTGCCCGGGACACCATCCGCCAGCTCAGCCAGTACGTGGATCTGAACGGGCGGCTCGTGGTCGACGTCGGTGGCGGCCCGGGCTTCTTCGTGCGCGAGCTGCGCGACGCGGGTGCGCGGGCGGTATGCGTGGACACCGACAGCGGGGAACTTGCTGCCCAGGGCCGGCCGGAGGCCGGCAGCGCCGTCGGCAGCGCGCTGCGCCTCCCGCTCGGCTCCGGGGCGGTGGATGTGTCTTTCTCCTCCAACGTGCTCGAACACGTCGGTGACTGGCGCGCCATGCTGGCGGAGATGGTGCGGGTGACCAGGCCGGAAGGCATTGTCTTCGTCGCGTTCACCAACTGGCTCTCGCCCTGGGGCGGGCATGAGACCTCCCCCTGGCACTACCTCGGCGGGGAGCGGGCGGCAAGCCGCTACCAGCGCAGGCACGGCAGGCCCCCCAAGAACCACTACGGCCACAGCCTGCATCCGGTCTCGGTGGCCGCCGCTCTCGGCTGGGCACGATCGGCTGACGGTGTGACGCTGGTCGACGCCGTGCCCCGCTACCTGCCCGGCTGGACCAGGCCACTGCTGCGGGTTCCGAGACGAGCACGGCAACTGCCCACGACAGTTGCTGGAGCGCCGCAGGTGGGTTGGCGGTCACGTACCCGAAATACAGCCACCGCCACGGGCCGCCCAGCAGCCCGGGTACCAGGGTGGTCCCGACCAGGGTCGATGCCAGGCTGGCGGAGGAAGCCGTGCCCGGGGCAGATGGCTGGACATTGGAGCCGCGCAGTTGGATGACGAAGATGACGTAATATCCGGCGAGCAGCGCGCCATACAGCAGCCAAGCCCGCCAGTACCGCCTCCCCGCCCGCACCGCTGCTATCGCCCAGCGGCCCTCGGCGAAGAACGCGGAGGTCAGGGCGAACAGCAGCAGCGGAATGACCGCCGCCTTGTCCGCCGCGGCCAGGCCGAACAGCAGCCACCCGGCCGCGGCTAGGGCGCTGCGGAAGCGCCCACCGCGCAGGTAGCGGACATGAGCGTTCACCGCCATGAATATCGCCAGTTCCAGCGGCAGAAGCTCCACGGCCACCACCCACCAGGAAACCGCCGCCAGCGATAGCGGACTGAACACGAACAAGGTGAGCGGGATCAAGATGGCCGGCCGGTTGCCGAACAACGTCCGCAGGGTGCGCAGCAGCGCCAGACACGTGGCTGCGAGGAGCGCCAGGATGGACAGACAGGCCAGCGGCCAGTTGTACAGGGCGATCCTGGCCAGCACCCAGGCGAGCGCGGTGCCGAACGGCAGCAGATGGCCGGCTTCCACCCACATCAGGTACGACCAGTTGAACCCCTGGGTGACCGCCCGATCGAAGAAGCGGTAGTCGTCCTGGAGGAAGTAGGAACGGGAGAGCAGGACGGCCATCCACACCAGCTCGATGGCGATCATGGTGAGTGCGGCGACGGTGACACCGTGGTCACGGAGCCACTCGGCGGCGTCCTTCGGCTCCGGCTGGCTGTCCGGCCCTGGCAGCTTCTCCGGCCCGCGCAGCGCCCGCAACGTCCTGGCCAGCGTCCCGCCGGAGGCGTCCTCCGCTGGGCGGCTGGTCAGTCCGGCGTCCTCGTCCACTGTCATCTGCTGTCCGCTGTCATCCGTTCGCCTTGGCGATGACGTCGTCGGCGTATCGGCGCAAGCTCGCGATCTTGTCGGCGAGCGGCTCACGGTCGGGACCCACCTGGTAGGGCCAGCGGAAGCCGACGATCGCGTCGGTCACTCCCCGGTCCGCCAGTCGGCGCACTCCCGCCACACTGTACGCATCCATGGAGATAGCGTGCACCTCGAACGGGCGGTCGGCGATACCTTCGGCCCGTCGGAGTTCGGCGAGCCGGGCCAGCAGGCCGGGCAGGTCCGCCGGGTCTCCCCCGCCGTGCAGCCAGCCATCCCCCACCCGCGCCGCGCGGCGCAGCGCGGCGTCGCTGTGACCGCCGATGAGGATGGGGATGGGCTCGTCGGGCACGGGGGCGATCTTGATCGCCGGGATATCGAAGATCTCCCCGTGGTACTGGAAGTACTCCCCAGCCGACAGCCCGCGGATGACCGCGAGCTCCTCGTCCATCCGCCGCCCGCGGCGCTCCCAGGGCACGCCGAGCGCCTCGTAGTCCTCGCGCCACGGGCTGCTCCCGACTCCCAGCACGAGCCGGTTGCCGGTCAGGACCGCCGTCGACGTCGCCTGCTTGGCCACCAGCACCGGGTTGCGCACCGGCAGCTTGAGAACGAACGTGACGAAACGAAGGCGAGTGGTGACGGCGCCCAGCGCAGGGATGAGCGAGAACGGCTCCAGGAAGGGCTTGTCCGCAAGGAACTCGCGGCTGCCGTCGGGATTGAACGGGTAGGTGCTGACCGAGTGCTCCGGGTAGCAGATGCTGTCCGGCACCACCATCGAGTCGTACCCGGCCTCTTCGGCCGCGCGGGCCAGCGCCGGGTAGAAGGACGGGTCGGTCATGGATTCGGCGTAGGAGAAGCGCACGGGACCTCCGGGCTGGGGCGCACGCGGGGACCGCCGCTCACAGCACCGAAAAAGTAGAACGGGTTCTTGCGGAAAGTCAATTGGCTGAGCAGGCTGGTGCCATGGACCTTGCCGCGCTCGAAGAAATCCGCCGGGTGAAGTACCGCTACCTGCGCTGCGTGGACATGAAGCTGTGGGACGAGATCGCGGAGGTGTTCACCCCCGAGGCCACAGCCGACTACGGCACGCCGGCGCTTGGCGAGCCGGTCAGGCTCACCGGCCGGGACGCGGTCGTCGCGTTCCTGCGGGGCAAACTCGGGCCTGGCATCATCACCGCGCACTTCGCGAGCCAGCCCGAGATCGATATCGAGGGCGATACCGCCAGCGGCACCTGGTGTTTCGAGGACACCGTGATAGCCACCGGGTATGGCGTTGTGATCAAGGGGGCGGCGTTCTACGAGGACCGCTACGCGCGGGGGGAGGACGGCCGCTGGCGGATCTCGCACACCGGCTACGTCCGCACCTACGAGATGATGCTGTCGCTGGCGGACCTGCCGAGCCTGAAGATCACCGCGAACCGCTGGGCGGCGCAGCCGGCTGGCTGAGCCCCGTCGTTGACGCCTTTCTAGAACCCGTTCTACTCTGACCGGGTGCTCACCCAGTCGTTCGCGGACGCCGTGGCCGAAGCCGAGAGGATCATCACCGGCGCGCCCCACATCCTCACCGAGGCGGACCTGGCTGAGGGCTACGACTATCTCGCGGGCAGCATCCGGGCGTCCCTCCAGCTCGCCTGGGCCTACCAGCGCGACTTCCCGCACTTCGTCGCCTCGACCGGCCCGTACACGAAGCTGGGGCTGGACAACCCGGACGCCCTGTACTTCCACTCCTACCTGCGCGACGACGCGGAGTACGTAGTCACCGGGCAGCGCGGCACCACCACCGACCTCAGTTTCCAGGTGCTGAACGGGGACTACTCCCCCGTGGACGTGCCGGACAGCCTGAGCGCGTTCGATGACCGGGCGATCACGATCGCCGCCGACGGGTCGTTCGAGCTGCGGTTCGGCCCCGGCGAGCCCGGCCCGAACTACTTCACGCTCGCCCCGGGCTCGGCGATGCTGATCGTCCGCGAGGTGTACAGCAACTGGGACACCGAGCGGCGCGGCACGATCAGCATCCACCGCGCCGACCGGGCCGGCTGCGCGCCGCCGCCCGCGGACACCGCCGCGATGGCCAAGCGCTACACCGTGGCGGGCAAGATCCTGCTGTCCCGGCTGCGGACCTTCCTCGCCTTCCCCGAGTGGTTCTACCTGCGGGAGCCGGTCAACACGCTGACCGAGCCCCGCCACACCCCGGGCGGGCTGGCCAGCCAGTTCTCCTCGGCCGGCCACTACGACCTCGGCGGCGAGCAGGCGATGATCGTGACCGTCCCGGCCGCCGCCAAGAGCGTGGCGCCCTATCAGGGAATCCAGCTCGGCAGCATGTGGTACATCTCGCTGGACTACATCAACCACCAGACCAGCCTCACGGCCGGCCAGGCGCGTGCCTGCCCGGACGGGATGCTGCGCTTCGTCATCAGCGAGCGTGACCCCGGCGTCGCCAACTGGCTGGAGACCACCGGGCACCGGCGGGGTTATGTCCAGATCCGCTGGCAGCGGCTGACCCGGGACCTCGGCCCTGCTGACGGCCCGCAGGTGGAGGTGGTCCCGTTCGCCAGCCTGCCGGACCGGCTGCCCTACTACGGGCAGGCGCGGGTGACGCCGAAGGAGTACGCCGAGCGGATCGCCGCCCGCCAGGCCGCCATCGCCAGCCGGATGCCGGGCTGATGGCGCTGACGACCGGCCCGCAGGCGACCAGCCCGGTGCCGGCCAGCCTGCTGGCCGGCAAGGTGGTGGTGGTCGCGGGGTACGGTGCCTGCGGCCGGGGCATCGCCGACCGGGCGCGCGGGCTCGGCTCGCAGGTCATCGTCACCGAGGTCGACCCGGTGCGGGCGCTGGAGGCGGCGATGGACGGCTACCAGGTCAGCACCCTGGAAGAAGTGGTCGCGACCGCCGACATCTTCGTCACCGCCACCGGCTGCGTGAACGTCATCACCGCCGACCAGACGTCGCGCATGAAGCACCAGGCGATCGTC
>DPMS01000755.1 GCA_003541285.1 Actinomycetota bacterium | reverse complement strand
GATGTTGTCGGCCGGCATGTTCTCGGCCTTGGCCGCGGCTACGGCGGTGCGCAGTCGCGGATTCTTCTCCGCATCGCCGCCTCCCGTCCGCGCCGCGACCGTGATTTCCTTGATGAGCTTGGTGAACGCGGCACCACGCCGCTGGTCCGCCACGGCCTTCTTGCGCTTGATCTGTTTCCATTTGCTGTGGCCGGCCATCGGACCTCCTCCTGCTGCCGTACCACAATATAGCCGCGCGAAGCGGGGTCGCAGCCCCGCCGCGCCGTGGCTCAATCCGGGTCGAGCATGTCCTCGAACCGCAGCCAATGCCGGTAGAAATACAGGTCGATGAAGCCGGTGGGGCCGTTGCGGTTCTTCGCGACGCTGCCGTGGATGAGACGCGGCGCGCCGGGCGGCGCCTCGTCCTTGTCCTTCCAGAGCATGATAACTATGTCTGAATCCTGTTCAATAGTACCGCCTTCGCGAAGCGTGGAGAGCTTTGGCTCGAGACCCGCGTCGCCCGCGGCCCGCGAGAGCTGCGAGAGACCGATGACGACGACGTTGAGCTCGCGCGCGAGCGCCTTGAGATTTCGTGTGATGGTCGCGATCTCCTGCACGCGGTTGTCCTCGTCCTCGCCGGTGCGCACGAGCTGGATGTAGTCGACGACGATCACCGCGAGGCGGTCGTGGGCGGTGGCGCGGCGCGCCTTCGTGCGCAGCTCCATGATCGAGATGCCCGGCGTGTCGTCGATGAGGATCGGCAGGCCCTGGAGCGCCGTCGCAGCCTCCGTGTCGAACACTTTCCCGGTGCGCAGTGCAAGCAGGTCGCTGTGGCTGTTCATCGCGAGGAAGCGCGACACGATCTGCTTGCTGTCCATCTCGAGCGAGAAGAGGAGCGCCGGATGGCCGCGCCTCGCGACGTTGTACGCGATCGCGAGACCGAGGCTCGTCTTGCCGACCGACGGACGCGCCGCGAGCACGACGAGGTCGCCCGCCGTGAAGCCCTCGGTGTAGAAGTCGATCTCACGGAACCCGCTCGGGATGCCCGAGACCTCGTAGGGCCGGTCCATGCGCTCGGTGAGGTGCTGGAAGTTGTCCTGGAGCGCGGTCTGGATGTGCCGCAGCAGCGCGTTCGCGGATTCGTCGCGCAGGGCGAAGATGCGCTGCTCGGCGCGGTCGAGGAGGAGAGGCATGTCCGTCGGCTCGCCGTACGCGTCCGCGGCGATCGCGGTCGCGGCGCCGAGCAGCCGCCGGAGGATCGCCCGGTCCTTCACCGCGTGCGCGTGACGCTCGACCTCGACCGCGGTGGGCACGCCGTCCGCGAGCTCGCGCAGGTACGGTGCGCCACCGATGCGGTCAAGCTCCTCGCGGCGCGCGAGCTCGACCTGCACGGTCAGGAGGTCGATGCGCTCGCGGCGCTGGAGCAGCTCGTAGATCGCGCCATAGATGCGCTGATGACGCGCGATGTAGAAGTCCTCGCGGGCGATGACGTCCGCGACCTTGTAGATCGCGTCGCGGTCGATGAGCAGCCCGCCGAGCACCTGCTGCTCCGCGGCCTCGTCGAACGGGACGCGCCGGTCGGTCCGCGTATCGAGGGTCATGCGAACATTATGAACAGACGTTCTAATGCGCGGGAATCTCCACATTGGCTACGTGGAGTAGTCGGGACGGCACTAGAACGCTGTTCCGCCAATGTGCTTCTCCCCGAACTGGCTGCCCGGCCGGAAGCAATCGGACAGAACCGAGTCTGCCGCTCATTACGCGCAGCGAACAATGCCTTCGTCCACTAGTTCGTCCACCAGTTCATCCACAACTTCAATCGGAGCGTGGATGACTTGCCGCACTAGAGTCACCGGTGATGCGTGTACTCGTGACCGGCGGCGCCGGCTTCGTCGGTAGCAACATCGTCGACGCGCTCGTCGCGCGCGGCGATCTCGCCGTCGCCCTCGACGATCTGTCCACCGGCGAGCGCGGGAACCTCGCGCCGGACATCCCGCTCCGCGTCGCGGACGTCTCGGACTACGATGCGCTCTTCTCCGCGATCCACGGCGAGGGGTTCGACGCGATCGTGCACTGCGCGGCGGGCAAGGACCGGACCGGGGTGGTCGTGGCGCTCGCGCTCAGCGCCGTCGGCGTCCGCCAGCAGGCCGTGATCGCCGACTACGCTGCGAGCGGTGACCGGCTGGGACCGCTCCTGGGTCGCCTGCGCAGGTCACCGACGTACTCGAGCGATGTCAACAGCAAACCTGCCAGGTCGCAGCGACCGCGGCCGGAAACGATGGCGGCGTTCCTGGAGCAAATGGACTCCCGCTACAGCGGGGCCGCCCGGTGGCTGACTGATCACGACTTCAGCCAGGATGACCTGCGCCTGCTCCGCGCCAAGCTCCTCCGCCCCTGAACACCTCCGCTTCCAGCCGCGTGGCGCGCTTCCCGCTGGCCGGTCTGGCTCAGCCTGGTCTTATGCCCGGGAGGCGGCCGGCCTGGTCGAGCTCGCCGGTGAGCGTGTCCGGGGCACGCATCCGCCACGCGTCGGTCACCAGCTCCGACAGGCGCTCGACGTCCACCTGCGCCAGCCGCAGCATCACCAGCGGCCAGCCGTTATACCCGGGGGCGGTGAAGAAGGCCCCGGGTTCACCGAGCAGGAGAGCCTGTTTCTCGGCCTCGTCGCCGACGTACAGCACCGCGACGTCGGTCCTGATGACCCGCGGCTTGCCCGGCCTGCGCTCGGGGTAGGACCAGATGAACCCCTTGCCGGCCACCCGGAAGTCGAAGCCGTCACTGTCGATCTCCGCCACGCCAGGCAGGGCCAGCGCCAGGCGGCGCACGTCGTCTGCATCAGCCATCGAGATCCCCGCCGGATCGCGCCACGCGCATAGGCAAAGGCTAGACGCCGGCACCGACAACCGGACTGCGGATAGCTCGCGGCCCGGCCACGGCCAGGCAGGCCCGCGCCCGGCCGCGGCTGTGTCAGCCGGGCAGGTCATCTCCCCGCGCCGGCCGGGCGGCTTCGGCCGCGCTGCCGGCCCGCGGCCGCCCGCGGGGGCGCATCGGTCCCGCGTGCCTGGGCAGCCGCCCCGCGTCGGCCAGTGCGCGGCGCAGCAGGAACTCGATCTGCGCGTTTGTGCTGCGCAGCTCGTCGGCGGCCCACCCGGCCAGGGCGTCATGAACGGCCGGGTCCAGCCGCAGCAGCACACCTTTGCGCTCGCTCACGGCGTTACCGTGCCTGGTATCGGCGTTACCCTGCCTGGTGTCACTGGTAGAGCGTGCCGGTGTTGACGACCGGCTGGGTAGCCTGCTCGCTGCACAGGACCACGAGCAGGTTAGACACCATCGTGGCCTTCCGCTCCTCATCCAGCTCGACGACACCTTCTTCCTCGAGCCGCTGCAGAGCCAGCTGTACCATGCCGACCGCTCCGTCGACGATCCGCTGCCGGGCGCCGACCACGGCGTTTGCCTGCTGCTGGCGCAGCATGGCCTGGGCGATCTCCGGGGCGTACGACAGCCGGGTGAGGCGTGACTCGATGATCAGCACTCCGGCAGGCCTGACGCGTTCCGCGATCTCCGCGGACAGGCGCTGCGTGATCTCCTCCGCGTTGTCGCGCAGCGAGAGTTCGCCGCTGCCACGGCTGTCGTAGGCGTAGCTGGACGCGACGTGCCGGACGGCTGTCTCTGTCTGGATGGCGACGAACTGGGGGAAGTCGTCAACGGAGTAGATAGCCCTGGCCGTGTCCTGGACCTGCCAGACGACCACGGCCGCGATCTCGATCGGGTTGCCGTCGGCGTCGTTGACCTTGGCCACCGCCGTCTCATGGTTCCGGATCCGGGTCGACACCTTCCGTCTGCGGGCGAACGGGTTCACCCAGTGCAGGCCGGGGGCGCGGATGGTGCCGTGGTATCTGCCGAAAAGCTGGACCGCCCGTGCCTCGCCGGCGACGACGGACGTCAGGCCATGCACTGCTAGCTCACCGGCGATGAGGATAAGGACGCTGACCACGATCAGCGCTGTCCGGCCTGCACCGCTGCCCTGAGCGAAGGCAAACACCAGCAGCGCGATTCCAGCCAGCAGCATCGCGACGCCGAGCACCAGGACCCGGACGCCGGACGTTGACCATGCCTCGCGCTCGGCCACCCGCCGGCCAGGCGGTTCCGGGTCTGCGGCGACTGCACTCTGGGTAACCATCCGGTCTTCCTCCACTTGACGAGGCTGATAACACATACATATCATATTGATATCTAATTCTTTCGGCAAGGGGCGCGCCGGGGCGTGCGTGGCATGCACGGCGGGCAGGTGCGGGAGGGACCGACATGAGACAGACGGGCTATGGCCGGGGACCGGCCGCGCGGCCGCCGGCCGGCGGTGACCAGTCAGTGCCGTCATCCGATCCGGGTGCGGCGCCCGCGCCGGCGACGCCGTCCAGCGTCGAGGCTGGGCGGCGGGCGGCGGCCGGGACTGCGGCGATCGAAGTCAGCCACCTGACCAAGAATTTCGGCGGCCGGATCGCTGTCGAGGACGTGTCGTTCAGCGTCGCCCACGGCGAGGTGTTCGGGTTCCTCGGGCCCAACGGGGCGGGCAAGACGACGACCGTGCGGATCCTGGGCACGTTGATCGCGCCGACATCCGGGTCGGCGGTGGTAGCTGGCATCCCGCTGACCCGGGCCAGTGAGGCAGAGATCCGGCAGCACATCTCGATCATGCCGGAGACCCCCGGCCTGTACCGGCGGCTGACGGTGACCGAGAACCTGGAATTCTTCGCACGCCTGTACGGCCTGCCGCACCGCGAAGCCCGGGTGAAGGAGGCCCTGGCGGCGGTCGGCCTCGGTGACCGGGCACATGACCGCTGCGGGAGCCTGTCCAAGGGCCTGCGGCAGCGGGCCGCCCTGGCCCGCACGCTGCTCAACGATCCGGCGGTCATGTTCCTGGACGAGCCGACCG
>DPMS01000368.1:0-2500 GCA_003541285.1 Actinomycetota bacterium | reverse complement strand
CCTGCCACCTGGGCAGATGCCCGATGGAACGCGGTCGGTTCGGTCAGGCGCTCGGTGCCGCCGGGCCGGTCTTGGCTGGGCCGGAGGTGGGATGATCTTCGGTTTGTGGGCTTGAAGCTGCTTCACCGCCGCGTTCGGCGCCATGTTCCAGGCCGCAGGCGTCAGGATCGTCCGCTCCGCGATCCAGGCGCACCGGATGAACTCGGTCATGGAAAGGTGGATTGGCAGCTGCCGTACCGCGCCCTGAAGCAAGCCGCGCCGCTCCGTCCGAAGCCCGGCAACGTCACCGATCTCGACCAGTTCCGGGTGCGGTGCGAACTGTGCTCAACCGCGGTGTCATTCGGTTCAGGATGGCGCGGTGGGCGTTCTCGGCCTGGCCGAGGATCTGCGGGTTGAGCGCGGTCATGATGATTCCTTCGCGGGTGGTGTTTCAGGCTGCGGTGCTGCGGTCGCGCTCGTGCCAGAGGCCGAGGTCGGTGTAGGCGGCCCGCCACTCGCCGTGGTAGGCGGTGCGGATCTGCTCGGGCATCCGGGCCAGGATGGCGGCGGCGCGCTGCGGGTCGAGTTCGTCCAGCAGCCAGGGGAGGTAGCGTGGGACCTCGGCGCCGATCTTCTCGGCTTGCCGGCGGCCCAGGTGGCTCCACTGCTCCTCGTTGAGGATGTCGTCGATCAGCGGCAGTCCCTCGGTCTCCTCGTGCTTGAGATGGCCGCGCAGCCCGGTGTCCAGCGCGTCCACCAGCCCGTCCAGCCGCTGCGGGCCCTGCTCGCGGTCCGCCAGCGCGGCGTCGATGGCGTTCAGCAGCGGGTCGATGGCGGCGTGCTCGGCCTCCAGCGCCTCCAGCAGGGCGAGGTCCGCGGGGCGGCCGGGCAGGAGCTCGGTCATCACCGGCCAGAGGGTCTCGTCCTCGGCGGTGTGGTGGGCGTGCAGGTAGGTCTTGAACATCTCCCAGCCGACGGCGGTGCGCAGGATGTGCCGCGGGTCGTCGTCGGTACGGGCCGTGGCCCGGGTGATGCGCTCCAGCTCCCGCCGGAGGGCGTCGTGCATCAGGTACATCATCGACATGTCCAGCTTGAAGTTTGTGCCGCTCATGGCCGCTCTCCTTGTCTGTTGTGATGCCTCGACACTAATCCGCACTATCACAACTATCAATATCACAACTATCTATAGGGCGACCATCAACCTTGCTAGAGTTGCCTCGAGAGGAGGAACAACGTGCAGGAAACCCTTGGCCACCTGCTCCGGCAGGTGTTCACCCAGATCACGACCGAGGCGATGAGCAGCGGTGCGCAGTCTCGTGAGTTCGTCGTGCTCAACGCCCTGGCCGACCAGGACGCCCGGTCTCAGCAGGACCTCGCGCACCGGCTGGGCATCAATCGCACGATCATCGTGAAGCTGCTCGACCGGCTCCAGGCCGCTGGCTACGTGACCAGGACCCGCAACCCGGCCAACCGCCGCACGTACGTGCTGTCCCTGACCGGCGAGGGCCGCACGGCGCTGGCCGACTTGCGCGAGGCCATCGAGAGCCGTGATGACCAGATCACCGCGCCGCTCACCGAGCCCGAGCGCGCCCGCTTCACCGAGCTGCTCACCCGGCTGCTGCCCGAACCCGACCCGGACGCCACGTACAGCACCGAGCATCTGATCACCCAGGCGCACTACCGGCTGCGCCGCCTCGGCGACCACCTGCTCGCCGACTCCGGCCTGCGCACCCGGCACTTCCTCCTGCTGCCCACGCTCGACCGGCTCGCCCCCTGCCCGCAGCAGCAACTCGCCCGCGAGCTCAGCCTCACCGAACCGGCCACCGCGGCCCTGGTGGACGAGCTGGTCCAGGCCGGGTTCGTCACCCGCGGCCAGGACCCGCACGACCGCCGCCGCTACGCCCTCGAACTCACCGGCGAGGGCCGGGCCCGCCTTCCCGAGATCAAGGTCGCCATGGCCCAGGTCGAAACCGAGCTGCGCGGTCTCCTCGGCGAGGACGGCATGCGCGACCTGCGCACCCTCCTGCTCAAGCTCCTCGACGGCACCGGGCCCACGGAATAGCGGCCATGGTGGTACCCGGCACGCCGCGTGACTCGCTATTCATCCTCGACACGCTGCTGAACCTTGACGGCGGGAAACCGGAGATGGGCGCGACCGACAACGCCTCTCACGCCGGCATGGTCCTTGGCATCTTCCGCCTGCTCGGCTCCCGCTTCTCCCCGCGGTTCGCCGACCTTCCCGACCAACGGCCGTGGCGTGCCGACCTCCCCGATGGCCCGGCGTCCGACTACGGCCGGCTGGAAGCGATCGCCAGCACGGCGGTCATCATGAGACCGGATATCGAACTTCAGCGCATCGGCCGCCTGCCCGTCCGAGAAATCATGCAGCGCCTGCAGCACCAGCACAGACCCGACCAGGTCAGTCGGCAATGACGGCCGGCCGGTCCGCGACTCAAACAGATCCGCGGTGAACGAATCCGGGAACAGCTCCCGCCGGTGCTCAGCCAAGAACGTGAATACG
>DPMS01000737.1 GCA_003541285.1 Actinomycetota bacterium | reverse complement strand
CGGGTCGCGGTTCGGCGGGCACGCGCTGTACGTGAAGGACAACCGGCTGCACTACGTCTACAACTTCATCGGCATGATGGAGCAGATGGTCGTGGGCGACCAGGACATCCCGGCCGGGGAGAACCTGATCCTGTCGGCCTCCTTCGACAAGGACGGGGAGGATCCTCCCGGCGTCGCTACCGGCATCCTGGCCCTCTACCACGGAGACAGGAAAGTCGGCGAGGGCAGGATCAAGATCCAGCCGGGGACGTTCTCTATCGCGGGCGAAGGCCTGTGCGTCGGCCGTGACAGCGGCGAGCCGGTGACCAGCGACTACCCCAACGGGCACCCGCACACATTTACCGGTGGCACGATCAAGCGGGTTGCCGTGGACGTCAGCGGCGAGCCCTACCTCAACCTTGAACGGGAAGCCCAGGCACTGCTGATGCGGGAGTAAAGAGGCCACCGTGGCGGATCCGTTGTTGCCCTGCTGGCGGCCCGGTGCGGCGAGAAGGGCGATCCTGGACTTCGTCAGGCCGCCACTGGCCGCCGCCTGAAGCGTTACTTGACATAATGTACATTATCGGCGCAATGTGAAGAGGGGTCCTCGGCGTGAGTTCAGCTGCGCTGTCCCGTGACGCCGATCATGTCGTTTGCCAGTCATCTAGTCGTTCCGCATGTCGCCCTGACACCGATCATGTCGTTTCGGGCCGTGCCGCTCGTCGGCCGGACCAGCGAGAAAATCAGGCGCCGGGCACCCACCGGGCAGCCCCATAAGGTCAGTGCCCATGAACAGCTCCTACATCAGCGCGGCAACCGGTGAGCTGCACGGCACCCCCGCGGCCGAGCCGGTCCTGCGGCTCACTTTCGACGTCGAGGCCGGCGGCCTGTCCGACGGCGCGTCCGCCCTGTTCCTGATCACCGGCAGCGTTTACGCCGACTCCGGGCGCAACCTCAGCCTCGGCACCGGAGGCCGCAGGCCGCGGCCTGCGGCCTCCGGTCAGGGGCGGCGGCCCGCAAGGACGCAGAACTCGTTCCCCTCTGGGTCGGCAAGTACGACCCAGCTCTCATCGCCCTGGCCGACGTCGGCGTGCCGGGCACCTAGGTCGAGCAGGCGGCGGACCTCTTCGTCTTGCTCCCTGTCGGTTGGGCTGACGTCGAGGTGGAGCCTGTTCTTGACGGTCTTGACCTCGGGCACGTGCGCGAATGTCAACGTCGGTGGCACCGGGCCAAGGTGGTTCTTGCCTTCAGGCACCATAGGGGAGCCAATTGTGACAATTCCGTCGTCTTCGTCTTGCACCTCGTAGCCAAGGACCGAGCACCAGAACCGGGCGAGACCGCCGGGATCGGCACAGTCGATCGCAAGCTCGGTGAACTTACTGGTCATGTCAGGACCTCCCAGTCAAGTAGCGGGTCCGCCAGAGGCCACACGCTAGTCGCAGTGCCCGGCGGCGAGGTGAGCCGCGCGTGGTGTGCGTTCGCCGGGGGCCTGGTGGGGTCGCAGAGTGTTGTAGGTGTGGCGGAACAGGTTGACTTCGACAGCGAGGGCGTTGCCGTCGCCGATGGTGGCGCGGCAGGGATGTTCGTACTTTCAGCGTGCCGAAGAACCGCTCGACTACGCCGTTGGACGCATTCGTCAACTACACGGGCCGCTGCCCGTTCACCAACTCGCGCAGGCGCACCTGCATGGCGTGGCCTTTCTCTGTGACCGCTCTCTGTGACCGCCGGTCGCCGCGCCTCCGGATCCCGGGCCACCGCTCCCCCGAGACCCCGGCAGCCGGGGTGCTGTGGCATGGTGGCCCCAAAGCATGTCAGATACGATCTTGCAGTCAAGAACTAAGAAAAGGTTAAGAGCTGGGGTGCGGGGACGAGGAGATCAGCCATGGCACGGTCGTCGGCCGGCGATCAGGACGCGGATGTTCGCCTTCGCGATCTTGAGGCAATGCTCGATGCCATCGCCGACTACGAGATCATCAAACTGGACGTGGATGGCACTGTCGCCAGCTGGAGTCCTGGCGCCCAGGCGCTGAAGGGATACACGGCACAGGAAATCATCGGCCAGCCGGTGTCGGTCTTCTACACCGCCGAAGACCAGGCGGCCGGGCTTGCCCAGCGGGAGCTGGACATGGCCGGGGACACCGGCCGCTTCGAGGTGGAGGGCTGGCGTGTCCGCAAGGATGGCGGGCGGTTCTGGGCGAG
The DNA here is from genome assembly GCA_003541285.1 of Actinomycetota bacterium. Classification (GTDB taxonomy): domain Bacteria; phylum Actinomycetota; class Actinomycetes; order Streptosporangiales; family Streptosporangiaceae; genus UBA9676. The sequence goes on along the minus strand of DPMS01000737.1, from coordinate 3,754 downwards.
TGTGATTCTCACTCCCATCCGTGCGCACGACGGGAAACTGGCCGGCTATGTCAAGGTCACCAGGGATATCAGCGAGCGCAGGAACACCGACGACATGTTCCGGGGGCTGCTGGAGTCCGCGCCCGAAGCGATGTTGCTGGTGGGACCGGACGGCCGTATCGTGCTCGCCAACCGGCAGGCCGAGCATCTGTTCGGGTTCGGCCGTGATGAACTGACCGCCACGGAGGTCGAACGGCTCATGCCGGCCCGGTTCCGTGAGCGGCACCCCGGCCACCGCGCGGGTTTCTTCGCCGCGGCCGAACCGCGGCCCATGGGTATGGGCCTGGAACTGTCCGGGCAGCGCCGGGACGGCAGTGAGTTCCCGGTCGAGATCAGCCTGAGCCCGGTCCAGACGGACCGGGGTGCGCTGGTGGCCGCCGCTATCCGGGACGTCACCGAACGCCGCGCCACCGAACTGCGGCTGGAACGCCAGCGTGACGAGATCCTGGAGCTGTCCACCCCGGTCATCCGGGTGTGGGACAAGGTGCTCGCGCTCCCCATCATCGGCACCCTCGACTCAGGCCGCGCGGCCCGGCTCACCGAAGGGCTGCTGGAGAAAATCGCCGAGACCCAGGCAGAAGTGATCATCCTGGAACTCAGCGGGGTCCCCACCATTGACACCCAGGTGGCACAGCACCTGCTCAAGACGGTGCAGGCGGCCGCGCTGATGGGTGCGGTGAGCATCATGAGCGGTATGCGGCCCGAGATCGCCCAGGCGATGGTGCACCTCGGCATCGACATGGGCCAGATCCGCAGCCGGAGCACGCTGCGCGACGCGCTGCAGCTGGCGATGCAGACGGTACGGGGCCGGGCCGGCCCCGCCTTCGTCGCCACAACGGCTGTCAGTGACGGCCCGCAATGAGCGACATCATCCCGATCATGCGGATCGGTGACACCCTCCTGATGAGCTTGCAGGGCGATCTCGACGACACGACCGTGGTCGGCATCGAGCAGCAGCTGACGCGGGAGGTGGCCCGCACCCGGGCAACCGGCACACTCATCGACGTGAGTGGCCTGACAATGGTGGATTCGTTCATCGCCCGCGTGATCGCACGCATGGTGGCGATGATCAGGCTTCTCGGCTCGGAGGCCGCGGTGGTGGGAATCCAGCCCGCGGTGGCCATCACGCTCGTGGAACTCGGTGTAACCATGGGCCACCTTGATACCGCGCTCAATGCCGAGCAGGGCATGGCACTGCTGGATCGGCTTCGCAGGCATGGCCGTCCAGCTCACTGACGCGCCGGAGAGCGTCCTCGCGATCATGGCCGAGGCCGACCTCGTCCAGGTGCGCCAGCTGCTACGCGCCGAATCCGCCCGGGCCGGGCTCGGGCTCGTGGACCAGACCAAGCTCATCACGGCCGGAAGCGAGCTGGCCCGGAACATACTCACCTACGCCGACGGCGCGCGCGGCAGTGTGCGCATACACCAGGTCACCGGGCAGCGGGGCCGGCTCGGGGTCAGGGCAACGTTCACCGATGACGGCCCAGGCATTGACGACCTCGACAGGGCACTGACCGATGGCTATAGCACCAGCGGCGGCCTGGGGCTGGGCCTGCCGGGATCAAAGCGGCTGGTGGATGAGATGACCATCTCCTCCACCAGCGCGGGGACCACAGTGGTGATCGTCAAGTGGGCGCGCTGAGCGGGCAGGTGCACCAGTGCCACCTCGTGCGGGTGGCCGAGGACGTCGGCGCCCTTCGCCGGGCAGTGGCGGCCATGGCCGCCATCGTGGATGGCGTCCGGCCCGGGCACGCGGAACTGGTCGCGACCGAGCTCGCCACGAACCTCACCCGGCACGCCACCTCGGGCGGGCATGTGCTGCTGCGGCGGGCCGGGAACGGGATCGAGCTGATCGCGGCCGACGATGGCCCGGGATTGCCGCCTGGCAGCCTGCCAGCGGGCGGGAACGGTGCCGGGACCGGCCCGCCCTCGGTGCCTGTGCAAGATGCGGTGAGCATGCACAACGGGAGCCTGGGGGTGGGGCTGGCTGGGGTGAAGCGCCTGGCCCACGACTTCGACTGCTATTCAGGCCCGCGCGGGACAGTCATCCTTGCCCGGATCGGAGCGCCGGCCGCAGCGGTGGCCGGCGGATTCCGGTGGGGCGGCGTGGACGTCCCCCTGTCAGGTGCGGGCGAATCTGGGGACGCCTGGGCCGTCGCGGCAGGCCAGCGGTTCAGCGTGGCGATGGTGGACGGGCTGGGGCACGGCCCGGCGGCGGCGGGCGCGGCGGCGGCGGCCATCTCGGCCTTCCACGCGGCGCCACCGGGCGATCCGGCGGCATACCTGCGCCGGGCGCACGAGGCCATGCGCGGTACCCGTGGCGGGGTGCTCACGGCCTGTGAGATCGACCCGGGCCGTGACGAGCTGAGTTACATCGGTGTAGGCAACATCGGCGGGCAGGTGCTGGTTGGCGGGCAGTGCCAGAGCCTGGCCGGCCGGGACGGGGTGGTAGGGGCCGGGCTGGCGCCCCCCCAGGGCCGGGCTGCCAGGTACCGCTGGGGGCCGGGGGCCACACTGGTCCTCGCCAGTGACGGGATCCGCAGCCCCTGGGACCTGCCCGCCTATCCAGGACTGCTCCGCCACTGCCCGGCGGTCATCGCCGCCACCTTGCACCGCGACCTGGCGCGCGGCACCGACGACGCGAGCGTGCTCGTCGTGGCTGACACCCGCGGAGAGGCACAGTGACCAGCAGTCACCCGGACGGCGGCCCGCCCATCGGCCAGGAAGGCTCGCGGGACTGGCAGGAGGAACTGGCGGCGAGCCGGCGTGAGGTCGCCGATCTTCACCGGGAACTGGAAGAAACGAACCTGGGCCTGATCGCCCTCCACGCCGAACTCGAGGATGCCAGGCAGGCCGAGGCCCGGCTGGCAGCGATCGTCCAGTTCTCCGGTGACGCCATGTTCTCGATGACTCCCGACGGCGCGATCCAGACCTGGAACCCGGGAGCGGAGCGCCTGTTCGGGTTCAGCGAAGTGGAGATCGTGGGCTTGCCCGCCGGCATTCTCGTGCCTGACGAACTGAAGGATGAGTTCAGCGCGGCGATGCTGCGGCTGCAGGCCGGGAACCGGGCGGTGGGATTCGACACCAGGCGGCTGCGCAAGGACGGCACCGTGGTTGATGTCGCGGTCACCCTGTCCGCGATGCGGGACGCCGGCGGCACCCTGGTCGGCTTGTCCGCCGTACTGCGCGACGTCACTGGCCGGCTGCGCGCGGAGGCCGAACTGGCCGCCGCCCGGGTCACCAGGGAAGTGCTGGCAGAGCGGGACCGGATGGCCCGTGACCTCCATGACCGGGTGATCCAGCGGATCTTCGGCGCCGCTTTGACGCTGCAGGGCGCGGTGTCCCTGGCTGGTCACCCGGACATGGCGGCCCGGATCGAGGCCGTCATCCGGGAACTCGACATGTCGATCGACGAGATCCGGGCTGCGATCTTCACTCTCCAGCGGGGCCCGCAGGACCCGGCCAGCCTGCGGGCCGAGATCCTTGACCTGGTATCGGACGCCGCGCAGGGCCTCGGGTTCACCCCCACCGTCAGCTTCTCCGGGCCGGTGGACACCGTCGTCCCGGAGAACGTGGCCACCCAGGTGCTGGCTGTGGCCCGGGAGGCCCTGTCGAACATGACCCGCCATGCCCGCGCTTCGGCAGGCGAAGTCAAGCTGAGCGCCGACAGCGAACTGGTGCTCGAGGTCACCGACAACGGACAGGGGATCGGCGC
>DPMS01000187.1 GCA_003541285.1 Actinomycetota bacterium | reverse complement strand
GTCGAGCGGATCACCGCGATGATGTCCGCTCCCTCCCGGGCGGCGGCCTGGGCCTGCGGGATGTCCTCGTAGATGTCGCCGGTGGCCACGATCAGGTAGATCCACGGCCGGGGCGGGTCCGAGGTGGCCTCGATCAGGGCCTCCCGCTCCCGGCGGCGCGCGTCGATGGCGGCGAACCCCTGCGCGAGGGAACCGCTCGCCGCCGCCCGGGCTGCCACCGCATCGCGGCCCTCCGGCAGGCGGAACTTCACCTTGCCAGCCGCGGCATCGCGGGCGAGCGCGGCCAGGCCAGGGTAGCCCCCGGCCGCAAGCGCGTCCCAGACCGGCAGGGCTACCCCGTGCTCCAGCCCGGTGGTCTCGCGTACCGCGTCCACCAGCCGGTTCACCCAGGGCATGCCGTCACTGTCGGCACCGTCGAGGCCGGCCAGCCGCAGCACCGCCCGTTCCACCGACACCGTGGTGTGGCTGCGGGCCATGTCGACGATGGGCTGCCCGGCGATCCGGGCAAGTTCGCGCGCCGCCCGGACCGCCGACGGGTCCAGCCCGAGCTTGGAACTGTGAGTGATCACGCCTCCTCCTTCCCGGGCCGGCCGGGCCGGCCGGGCCGGGCGCTGTCTGCCACCCGGGCACCGAAGATGCCACGGACTCCCGGCTCGGCCCTGACCAGGTCCAGGGCCAGCCGCGCGTGCCCGGGAACATACCCGTTGCCGACCAGCATGGTGACATCGGCGGCCACCCCCTCCGCACCCAGGGCGGCGGCGGTGAACGAGGTTGCCATCGAGAAGAAGATCACCGTGCCGCCGTCCGCGGTGGCCAGCACCGCGCCGCCCTCACAGCCGGGCACGTCCACGCAGACGACGGTCACCGCGGCCGGTCCACCTGCCTCGCGGACGGCGCCGGCCAGGGCCACCGGGTCGCGCGCGTCAGCGATCACAACGCGGTCTGCCAGCCCTGCGGTCCGCAGGATGTCCGCCTCTGCCTGATTCGGCACCACCCCGATGATGGTGCCCGCGCCCGCGCGGCGGGCAGCGGCCGCGGACAGGCTCCCGCTCTTGCCGGCCGCGCCGAGAACCGTCACCACCGGCTTCGGCGCTTCCACGCGGCCGGCCGCCTGGCTGACCACCCGCCAGGTGAGAGCGGGTGCCCCGCACACATCCAGCACCGCGAGCGCCAGCGGTCCCGGCAGGTCGGCAGGAAGCGGGCTGACGATCGACCGGCCGAACAAGATCGCATGTCCCTCGCATGGCACCTGCTCGGACTGGCCGTCCCAGCGGGCCAGGCCGTCGGTGATCACCAGCGGGGTGAGGCTGAGGGAGACCAGGGTGGCGATCCGCTCTCCCGGCACCAGCCCGAGCGGGGAATCCGGGCCGGCTTCATCCACCACGCCGGTCAGCATGCCACCCGAGCCGGTGACCGGGTTCTGCATCTTGCCCCGGTCGGCCACGATCTCGCACACCGCCGCCCGCATGGCCGCCGCGCCGCCGCCGGTGGCGTCCCGCAGCTGCCGGAAGGATGCGGCGTCGAGGTTGAGCCGCTCCACCGCCACCCTCACCTCGTCCGGCCAGATCTGCGGGCTCGCGTCCAGCTTCCGGGCCGCCTGCGGGAGCACGCCGGCCGGGGTGATCACCCGATGCAGGCCCAGCGGGGAACCCCCGGGCCGGCCCGGGCGGGGTGACCCGCTCCCCTCCCGCGGGCCGCCCGCTGGCGGCTGTCCCGCCGCCTGCTCCCCCGCCGTGATACCTGGCCGGCCGGGCTGGCTTCCGGCCCTGCCCTGGCGGCCGAGGAAAGATCCAGCCACGCCCTTCGCCCTCCCGCCCCCAGGCCTGCCCAGCCGGTGCCGGGAGCGCACACATGGTTGCCGGTTCCAAAAATTCTTGTTGTTAAAGACTACTGGTACACAAGGTTCTTTCGCATCATCCTGCTATCTGAGGGTATCGTCCCGACAGCCAGGACTGGAGGATGGATGCCGCCGTGATCGAGCAGCCGTACGTGTACCAGCGCAGGGAACTCACCGAGCCGGACTGGCGCCGCTTCCCCGGCTGGGCGGACGTGACCGCGGCACAGTGGGAGTCGGCCCAATGGCAGCGGGCGCACTGCGTGAAGAACGTCCGGCAGTTGCGTGAGGTGGCCGGTGCCGGGCTGGCGGAGGCGTTCTGCGCGGACCTGGAACGTGATCAGCACGAGCAGGCCACCATGTCGATGCTGGTGCCGCCGCAGATGCTGAACACGATGGTGCCCACCACCGCCCCGGACGAGCCGGGCTTCACCGAGGCGTTCTGCGCCGATCCGGTCCGCCGGTACATGATCCCGGTGTTCAGCGACCGGCGGGCCGACTGGCCCTCCCACCCGTACGCCTCCAGGGACTCATTGCATGAGGCAGAAATGTGGGCGGTCGAGGGGCTCACCCATCGTTACCCCACCAAGGTGCTGGCGGAGGTCCTGCCGACCTGCCCCCAGTACTGCGGCCACTGCACCCGGATGGACCTGGTCGGGAACCCGACCCCGAAGGTGGGTAAGCACAAGTTCGGTCTGCCGCGCGACGACCGCCTGACCTCCATGATCGCTTACCTGAAGGCGACGCCCGGGGTGCGGGACGTGGTGGTCTCCGGTGGTGATGTGGCCAACCTGCCCTGGCCGCGGCTGGAGGCGTTTGTCTCCGCCCTGCTCGACATCGCGAACATCCGTGACATCAGGCTTGCCAGCAAGGCGCTCATGGGCCTGCCGCAGCACTGGCTCGGCGACGACGTGCGGGCAGGGATGGAACGACTGGGCGCCAAGGCACGCGAGCGTGGGGTGAGTATCGCCATCCACACCCACGTGAATGCCGCCCAATCGGTGACTCCCCTGGTCGCGCGGGCGGCCCAGGCGATGCTCGGCACCGGCATCCGCGACGTGCGGAACCAGGGTGTGCTGCTGCGCGGCGTGAACGACAGCGCCAGGGCCCTGCTCGACCTCAGTTTCGCGCTGCTCGACGAGGCGAAGATCATGCCGTACTACTTCTACCTGTGCGACATGATCCCCGGCAGTGAGCACTGGCGGCTCTCACTCGCCGAGGCGCAGCAGTTGCAGCACCAGATCATGGGCTACCTGCCCGGCTTCGCCACCCCGCGGATCGTGTGCGACGTGCCCTACGCCGGGAAGCGCTGGGTGCACCAGGTATCCCGTTACGACACAGACCTCGGCATCTCCTACTGGAGCAAGAACTACCGGACCGGGGTGGAAACCGGCGATCCGCTCGCCCTCAGCCGCGAGTACGCCTACTACGACCCGATCCACCTGCTGCCAGAGCAAGGCCAGCGGTGGTGGCGGGCCCGCGACCGGGAGCCAGCGGCGGCCGGCCTGACGCCCGCCCGGTTCGTGCGCTAGCCGCGATCATCAGCTTCTTCCGCAAGCACGGGTACCGCTTCGCCTGTCTGGATTGCCGTGCTCTGGGTTCGTCGGCCGGCCGGGCGCAGGGTGAGCGGCAAGGCGGCAAAGCCGCTGAGGGTGTTGTTGAGGCGGCGCACCGGCTGCCCGGCGGGTTCCAGCGACCCCACCTGGCGCGCGAGCGCCCGCAGCAGCACCTCACCCTCCAGCCGGGCGAACGCGGCGCCCACGCAGGCGTGGATGCCATACCCGAACCCCACGTGGCCGTTGGCCCGGCGGGTGATGTCGAACCGCTCCGGGTCAGGCCAGCGCCGGGGATCCCGGTTGGCGGCGGCGAGGAACAGCAGCACCTTCCCGCCCGCACCGATCCTGACCCCCCCGACCTCAACCTCGCGGGTGGTCGTGCGGAAGAACGTCTGGACCGGCGACGCATAACGCAGCGTCTCCTCGAACGCCGCCCCGGCCAATGACGGGTCCTGCCGCAGGAGCTGCCATTGTGCTGGGTCGCGGGCCAGGCAGTCCAGCGCGCAGCCAAGGCCGATGACCGTGGTGTCCACCCCGGCCGTGAGCAGGGAGCGGACCAGCAAGGCTGCCTCGTCGCCGCTGACGGTCCCCGCATCGGCGCTGGCGTAGATACGGTCACCCAGCCCGCCGGGGGTGAGCGCCTCACGGGTGCAGTGCGCCGCGATCCACGCCCCCACCGGCTGCGCCTGTGCCATGGATTCGGCCTGCAGATGGTTGCGCGGGCCGAAGGCGTTGAACGCCATGTTCCCATAGGCGAGCAGCTGCTCGCCGCAGTCCTGGGTGATCCCGACCGCACGTGGGAAGACCCGCAGCGGGAAGGCCTCAGCGATATCGGTGACGCCGTCGACGGTGCCACGGGCAAGGAGCTCGCTGACGAGGCTGTCCGCCTCGCGGGCGAACTCGTCACGCAAGGCAGCGATGGTGCGCGGGGACAGCGCCCGGGCGACTGCCTTGCGGGCCCGGGAGTGCTCGGGCGGATCGGCCTCCAGCAGCAGGCTGGGCGGGCGCCACGGTGTCTGTTTGCGGAAGTCGCTCAGCCCCACGCCGGCCGCGGAGCAGTAGGTCTGCCTGTCACGCAGCGCCTCGTGCACCTCGGTGTAGCGTGCCATCCCCCAGCTGCCGTACCGCTCCAGCCAGACAACCGGGCCGGCTTCCCGCAGTTCGGCGTGATAGGCGAACGGGTCGCGCAGGAAATCGTCGGCGAAGGGGTCTGTGGTGCGGACCGGCGCCGCCGCCCTGCCGGTGCCCGCTGCTCCCCCCTTGTCCCCCACGCCCCCGGCGGGAACCGCTTCGCCCAGCCTGGAATCCGGCATGACGCCACCTCCTCCACCCAGGCGCGTTCCGCCAGCCCGGGCACTGCCGATTCTGCCTGCACGGCCGCCGGCGGGAAGATGGCTGGGTGAGCGAGTGGGCTGGGATCCAGGCCGGGCGGGTGGTGCTGGCAGATGAGGCGGTGCTGGTGCTGAACAAGCCCGCCGGGATCTCCGTC
>DPMS01000186.1 GCA_003541285.1 Actinomycetota bacterium | reverse complement strand
GTTCCCGTACACCACGATCGCCACGCTGCAATACGACAGCGGGAACTACGAGGCCGCCACGGCCAGGGCCAAGGAACTCTTCCGCTACGACGAGCTGCGTGCCGAGCAGCAGCGGCGGCGGGAAGCGGGCGATCCGGTCCAGCTGGGCATCGGGGTCTCGACCTTCACCGAGATGTGCGGCCTGGCCCCCTCCCGGGTGCTCGGGTCACTGGCCTATGGGGCAGGCGGCTGGGAGTACGCCTCGGTGCGGATGCTGCCCACAGGTAAGGTCGAGGTGGTCACCGGGTCCAGTGCCCACGGCCAGGGGCACGAGACGGCGTGGAGCCAGATCGTGGCCGACAAGCTGGGTGTGCCGTTCGAGGACATCCGGGTGCTGCACGGCGACACCGAGATCTCCCACAAGGGTATGGACACCTATGGGTCCCGGTCACTGACGGTGGGCGGCATCGCCCTGACCGGGGCGTGCGACAAGGTGATCACCAAGGCCAAGCGGATTACCGCGCACATGCTGGAAGCCAGCGAGGCCGACATCGAGTTCACCGCCGGCCGGTTCCATGTGCGCGGGGATCCGGAGAAGGGCCACAGCATCCAGGAGATCGCCCTGGCCACCTTCGCCGCCCACAACCTTCCCGACGGCGTGGAGCCCTCGCTGGACTCCGATGCCACCTACGACCCGGAGAACTTCTCCTTCCCGCACGGCACCCACCTGTGCGCGACCGAGATCGACACCGAGACCGGGCAGGTCACCATCCGCTCCTATGTGGCCGTCGACGACGTGGGCAAGGTGGTGAACCCGCTCATCGTGGAAGGCCAGGTGCACGGCGGGCTGGCCCAGGGCATCGCCCAGGCGCTGTACGAGGAAGCGGTCTACGACGACGAGGGCAACCTGCTCACCACCACCATGGCCGACTACCTGATCCCGTCCGCCGCCGACCTGCCGCACTTCACCACCGACCGGACCGAGACACCGGCCACCACCAACCCACTGGGCGTCAAGGGCGTCGGCGAGGCCGGAACGATCGCGTCCACCCCCGCGGTCGTGAACGCCATCATCGACGGGCTGCGTCATCTGGGCGTCCAGGACATCACGATGCCGTGCACGCCCGAACGGGTCTGGCGCGCGGTCCAGGCCGGACAGAACGGAGGCAGCCGATGATCCCGGCGAAGTTCGACTACACCCGGCCAGGGTCGGTGGACGAGGCGATTCGCGCGCTTGCCGGCGGCGGCGAGGACGCGAAGGTCATCGCCGGCGGCCAGAGCCTGATGCCGCTGCTGCGGCTGCGGCTCGCTTTCCCCGAACTCCTGGTCGACGTGGGAGGACTCGGGGAACTGCGCGGCGTCCGCGACGAGGGCGGCACGCTGTGGATCGGCGCCCTCACCACTCACGACGAGGTCATGCGCGACCCGGCCATCGGCCAGCACTGCGGGCTGCTCGCGGAGGCTGCCGGCACTGTCGCCGATCCGGCCGTCCGCCATCGGGGCACCCTCGGCGGGTCACTCGCCCACGCCGACCCCGCGGGCGACCTGCCAGCGGTGATCCTGGCGCTGGACGCGAGCATGACCGTGCGGGGGCCCGGCGGGGAGCGGACGATCGGTGCCGGTGAGTTCTTTGTGGACTACCTCACCACCGTGCTCGCCCCGGGTGAGATCCTCACCGGAGTCCGGGTGCCCAAACTAGGTCCAGGCTGGGGCTATCGTTACGAGAAATTCCATCGCACCGCTCAGGCCTGGGCGATCGTCGGGGTCGCGGCCGTGGCACGCCGCTCGGACGGGCACGTAGCCGAGGCCAGGATCGGTCTGACCAACATGGGCATGGTTCCCCTCCGGGCCCATGCGGCGGAAGCCGCCGCTGCCGGGGTGGAGGCGGACCGGGCAGCCCTGCGGTCAGCCGCGGAGCACGCTGACGAGGGCACAGAGCCGCCGTCAGACCTGGGCGGCGCACCCGACTACCGGCGCCACCTGGCGCGGGTACTGACCGCCAGAGCATTGGCGGTGGCATCAGGAGTCTGACTATGGAGCTGGAGCACTCGTTCACCATCCCGGTCCCCGCGGAGCGGGCGTGGCACGTGCTGCTCGACGTCGAACAGGTGGCGCCCTGCATGCCGGGCGCCACCGTCGACTCGGTGGAAGGTGACGTGATCACCGGCCGGATCAAGGTCAAGGTCGGGCCGGTCGCCCTCACCTACTCCGGTTCGGCACGGTTCACCGAGCGGGACGAGCAGGCCCTGTCCGTCACCCTGGAGGCATCGGGGAGGGAGACGCGCGGCAGTGGCACCGCTTCGGCCACGGTCCGCTCGTCACTGCGGGACGAGGGCGGCCAGACCCGGGTGGTCGTGCACACCACGATGCGTGTGACCGGCCGCCCAGCCCAGATCGGCCGCGGTGTCATGGCCGAAGTGGGTGGCAGGATCATCGAGAAGTTCGCCACCAACCTGGCCGCACAGCTCGCTGGCGGCCAGGAGGCGGCGCTCGCAGCGGGCAACGGCGCTCGGCCCCAGGTGGCGGCCCAGCGCCCAGCCGGTGCGGCCGAAGCCGCCGGCCCGGCGGCGGCCTCCGGTGCGGCGGCGCCCTCCGGCCCGGCGGCGCCCGACGAGACAACCCTGGCACTCCCGGTCGAGGAACTTAAGCTCCCGGCCCGTGCCTTCAACAGCCTGCGGCGTGAGGGTATCCACACCGTCGGTGACCTCTGTGCCCGCACCGAGTCGCAACTGCTGGCGATCACCAACCTCGGCCCGCAATCGGTCAAGGACATCGAGCACAAGCTGGCAGAACGCGGGCTCGGGCTCACTGCCGCCACCGAGGCGGGAGCCGCTGCCCCCGGGGCAGGAGCCCAGGCCGTCGAGTCCGGCCCGGCCGGCACCGGAACAGGTGCGGCCGCGGGGGCCGGCGTGGGGGCTGGGGGTGCCCCCGCCACTGGCCCCAGGGCCGGGAGCCCGGCCACGGCGGGCAGGGGCACGACCCCCGCGGGCGTGGGCGGGGTGACGCCGATGCCACCGCGGGCCGCCCGCCCGCCCGACGAGGACGCGATCGACCTGCTCAGCGTGGCAGGCTTCCCGGTGCTGAAGCGGGCACTGCCGGTGGCCGGCGTGATCGTCGCCGCCCTGCTGATCCTGCTGCGCGTCCGCCGGCACCACCGCCGGCGTGCTACCAGCGGCTCCTGATCCGGCCGGCCAGCGGTGCCAGCGCACCGGCAACTCGCCGGCATCGAAGCGGGTCACTCGTGAGCCCGTTCCCCAGTCCGCTTTGGGGTCGACGCCCCGCCGGTGACGGTGAGGTTCCACTGGCGGGCGAGGTCGTGCAGCAAGGAGGGCAAAGCGGCCATCCAGGCTTTCCCCGCTGGTGACCTGGCGGCGGCGAAGTCGGTGTCCGGCGAGATCTCCCGGAGCTTGCACCGTCACCAACCCTCGCTCAGGGTCGATCACGGACAAAGTACAGAACCATCGCCGCCCGACGGGTTCTCAGACAGGCCCTCGGCTGTCGATTCGCCGTCGGGCCGTTCGTCGTTTGGGTAGGGCGCACACTCGGGTGCGTCTTCCGGGGAGAACCAGCCTCCAGCGCCTGCCGTTCCCCCCGGCGTGACGAGGGATGGAGCCTGAAATGAGCAAGTACCTGCTGCTGTACCGCGGCCCGGCGACACCGATGGAGGACTTCACGCCTGAGCAGTCAGCCGAGCAGATGAAGGCGTGGGGCGACTGGATGGGCCGGGTCGGGCCAGCTCTGGTGGACCAGGGCGCGCCGTTCGGTGCCCGCACCGCGGTCGGCGACAACGGCGCGGTGGCGTCGCCCAGTGACCAGAACGGTTACACCATCGTGGAGGCCGACAGCCTCGACGCCGCCCGCGCGCTGACCGATGGGCACCCGTTCCTGTCGGAGGGCAAGGGCCGGTTCAGCATCGAGATCTTCGAACTCACCCCCATGTAGCCAGCCCGGATGCGGGAGGCAGCGGATGGCCCTCAGGCAGCGGGCGGGGAACTGCCTGAGGGCTGCCTTCCGCGAGCGCAGCCGCACGGGAGCAGGGGCCTCGCGCGGCACTCCGGCCGCCGGAATCGCCGCCGCCGCCGGGCCGTTGCCATAGGCATGGCAGGACATCAGATCACCATTACCCGCACCGATTCCCACGTCGAGATCACCCTTCGCGGCGAGAAGCTGGCCGAGACCGACCATGCCGTCCTGCTGGACGAGACCGGCCTGCCCACCCGCTACTACATCCCCAGGCAGGACGTGCGCACCGGCCTGCTGCGTCCCACGGCCACCCAGACGGCCTGCCCCTTCAAGGGCCAGGCCTCGTACTGGTCGGTCCAGATCGGCGATGAAGTCGACCAGGATCTGGTCTGGAGCTACGAGACGCCGATCCCGGAAGCCGCAGGCATCACCGGCCTGATGTGCTTCTACAACGAGCGGGTCGAGATCACGGTCGACGGCCAGCCCCAGCCGGCCCGGAAGACTGCATCCTTCCACTAGACTAGAACGCTGAACCAGCGACGTCACCGCATGATCGGCGCACAAGATCGCGTCGGCCAGCTCGAAGCACGCATCCGCACGCGCGGCCAGGCACCCATACAGCCGGACCCGGAACTCCCGCAGCGCCTGGTACGCCTGGTACCGCGCGACGGCGGCCGCGACCTGGGCCGGGCCGGGCGGCTGCGGCGCGATCCCGGCCAGGTTCACCGCCGCCAGGGCGCCGCCCATGCCGCCGGCACCCAGGATGGTTTGCCGCGGCCCGCCTGATCGTGGCAGGGTATCCAGCACGGCCGTTTCCTTTCGCTCGGATGTGTCGCAACACCCAGCATGAGGGAAACGGCCGTGCTACGCGCAGAAGTGGCACATATGCGCGAATAGCACAACTATGAACTGATACGACCAGAATTTAGGTTAAAACCTAAGTTGTGACGCTGGCGCCACCAGGCCGCAAAGACGTCGAAGATCGGCTCCTGAAGTAACGATCTGGCACTCGGCCGCGCTGCGGTCGCGGTCAGGTCCGCAATGTGCTCTGTGTTCTGCACAGCGTTCCTCGTGGGCCGACTCCAGCCCGGCCGCGGGCATCCCTGCCGCAGCCGCCACCGAACTCAGACACCGATAGAAGTCCGACCCCACCAGGCAAGCGTCGTGGGCACCAGGCACCTCTAACACCACCACATCAGGCCACCTCAGTTCACGCTCGCCAGAAGCGAGCCCCAACGGCCAGCCGCCCCCACCCCCCTGGCCGGACCGTTAGCACGACAGCGGCCCGCCATGCATCAGCCGCACAGTGGCCGCACGCCGTCCAAACGCGTCGTGTAGCCAGTGTGTGCCCTGCGCGCGCTCCCGTTGTCCCGCCTACTTGCGAAGACCCCTTCGGGGGTCTGCCTCCGCCGTTCCCGACCTCACCCCCACCCCAGGGGTCCCGAGGGCGAGGTCGGGAACGGCTCCGGCTCAGGTAGTGCACAGGCAGGCAGGAGAACGGGTGGCTGATGTCACCAGGTGTGGTCGTCGGTGATAGCGCGTTCGATGGCTGCCCGGAGAGCCGCAACGGTGGTGGCGTGGAGGGTCACGGCGGGGCACCAGGCGGTCCACTGGCCGTCGGCGTGCTGCACAGCCCACCCCGGGTAGTCGTCGGCGATGGCCTGGGGGTACTCATCCCCGGCCGGGCTGGTGGTCATGATCGGCTTGCAGGGTGCTGGGGGGCGCTGGCCTGGGCGCCGGCGATCTTGCTGCGCAGGCTGGGCAGGTCATGGGCCACCAGCACGTGCAGGCGGGTGGGTGTGGGCCGGTGGATGGCGACCCAGGCGGGTGGGTCGTCCTGGTACTCGATCTGCCAGCCGGTGTGGCCGGGGAGTAAGCCGGCCGGGCCGGGGGTGACGTCGCTCATGGCTGCATGATACCTGGGTAAACCTAGGTCAACCTATGGTCGCCGTGTTTTACCTGGCAGCACCCATCTACGGTGATCACGTGGAGCGTGACCGTATCGACCACGACGCGGGCGAGCCGGTATGGAGCCAGCTGGCCGCGATCCTGCGCGGGCAGATCACCCGCGGGGAGATCCAGCCGGGCAAGCTGCTGCCATCCATCAGGACGCTGATGCAGCGCTACGAGGTCTCCGACGGCACGGTCAAGCGGGCGGTATCCAAGCTGCGCGAGGAGGGCCTGGTGGAAAGCGTCCCCGGGCGTGGCGTCTACGTGAAGTAGCGCCGCACAACACATTCACGGGCTGCGCCACACCAGCGAACCCCCGCCACCCACCCAGACTTGGCCCTTTCCGTACGGCACCCCAGATTCACCCCAGAGTGACAACGATCATTGCCCTGGCGGCGCGGCGGCTCTTCAGCCGTGCGGGAGGAGCCGGTCAGCCCCCGGGCGGACGTGCCTGGGATGGGGTTTGGCGAAGCGGCAGTGCAGTGCGATGGCAGCGCTTGACACAGCGGCCCAGCCGCACCACACGGATGCGAACCCGGAAACGGTGAGCCGGGCTATGACGATGACCGCGACCAGGTTGACGATGCCGAAGATGGCGACGTCGCGGTAGCCGGAGACCAGCAGCGGCGCGCACACGGCGACCACGTACAGGGCGGTGATCAGGAAGCCGTCATGCAGGCGGACGATGTAGGACAGGTGGTAGGCCTCCATCCTCACCCCGACCGGGCCCGCGAGCATCGCCGCGAACAGCGCCACGGCGACCACGGTCCCCAGCACAGCGAAAGGCACCATCAGCAGCTTGCGCAGCCTCGTCGGCTCGAGCGCGATGATGGCCAGCGGGATAGCCGGGGGCAGGATGACGAAGGCGATCAGCAGATACGCCCAGAGCGCGGGCAGGCCGGCCCCTCTCGGCACATGGCCCTGCAGCCAGAGCCAGACGAGCGCCTCGATGAACTGGTGCACGCCCAGCAGCACCGGGATCCAGGCCAGCGCGATGAGCTCGCGGCGCTGACGAACGTGGCGGACAGCGTCCACCCCGATCGCGGTGATCACCACGCCACCGATGAGGTCGGCCTGCGGGGAAAGGCACATGCGGATCCTCAGCCCAGCGCGGCACGGTCAGCCGGGCGGAGGCCGGCGAACAGGTCATCCTCGGGAACCGGCGCACCGGTGGAATCGCTGGCCCTGATGAAGCTCTCCCGGCCGAACGCTGCCTCCGCGATCTCCGCCGGGATCTTGCTGAACCACGACTCGCTGATCTGGCTGGCGTGTGCCATCAGCGCATCGCGCTTCCTGTCGAGCACCGGGCGGATATCGATCGTCGTGCTGATGCGCGCCTCGTGTCCGGCCATCTGCTGCCGCATCTGCGGGCTGACGCTGCTCATGTCCGGCACGTCTTCGCCAAGATCGCGCAGTGCCTGCCAGATCTTCTGCCAGTCGCTGCCGCGCATCGCGGTGAAGTAGAGCTTGGCAGGGATCCCGGTGGCGGTGACGGCTGCCACCGCCGCCTCACTCGCATGCACGTGATCGGGGTGCTGGTACGGGCCTTTGGGGTCATAGGTGACCACGACCTGCGGCTGGTACCGCTCGATCAGGCCGCCGATCCGGGCGGCCACATCAGCCAGCGGAACATTGCAGAACGCCTCCGGCCGCTGCTTGTAGTCCCAGTCGGGCATGCCGGAGTCGTGGTAGCCGAGCAGTTCCAGGTAAGAAACCCCCAGGATCTTGCACGACTCGCGCAGTTCGGCGAGCCGCAACTGCGCCACCTCCTGCGTCTCGTGGCCGTTCCCGCCGGGCTTGACACCTCCCGGCGCATCCCCGAACTCGCCATTCGTGCAGGTCACAACCACCGTACGGATTCCCTGCCCGGAGTAGGTGGCCAGCACGCCGCCGGTGCCCGACGCCTCATCGTCTGGATGAGCGTGCACCGCCATGAGGGTCAAAGTCTTCGCCATACCCCAAGCCTGCCAGTCATGGACTCAGCTGTGCCGCCAGACCCAGGGCTGCCTTCAGCGGCCCAGGCCGCGGCTGCGCGATTTCGGGTAGCGGCCAACCCCCAGGGTCGCCGCACGCGCACGGCACGGTAACCGCGTCGCACGGCGGGGCCACCCCGGGCAGCCTGGTTACTGTTGGTGCGTGACGACGTTCCCCACCGAACGGTCTTTCGCGCAGGAATGCGACGCCTCCGACCCGCTGGCCAGCTTCCGCGAGCGGTTCGCCCGTGACGACCAGTCCCTGATCTACCTGGACGGGAACTCGCTGGGCATGCTGCCGCTGGCGACCGCCAAGCGGGTCAGCGAGGTGGTGGGCAACGAGTGGGGCAGGGGGCTGATCCGATCCTGGGACCAGTGGATCGACCTGCCCCGCCGGGCCGGCGACCTGCTCGGCCACCATCTGCTCGGCGCCGCGCCCGGCCAGGTCGTCGTCGGCGATTCCACCACGGTCAACCTGTACAAGCTGGCCCGCGCCGCCCTGGCCGCCCGCCCTGGGCGGACAGTCATCGTGACGGACGACGATAACTTCCCGACCGATCGTTATGTCCTCGAAGGGATTGCCGCGGAACGCGGCGCGGACCTGCGCCTGATCCACACCGACATCGACGCGGGCCTGGCCGTGGACACGGTCCGTGCCGCCATGGACGCCCGCACCGCCCTGGTCTGCCTGTCCCACGTCGCCTACCGCAGCGGCGCCCTGGCCGACATGGCGCAGATCACCGCCATCGCCCATGACCACGGCGCGCTGGTCCTGTGGGATCTGTGCCATTCGGCCGGCGCCGTCCCGGTGGACCTCGACGGCTGCGGCGCCGACCTGGCGGTGGGGTGCACATACAAGTATCTCAACGCCGGGCCGGGCGCACCCGCCTTCCTTTACGTGCGCCAGGATCTGCAGGAGCAGCTGCACCAGCCGGTGCAGGGCTGGTTCGGCCAGCGGGACCAGTTCGCGATGGGGCCCTCCTACGACCCGCTGCCCGGGATCGGGCGGTTCCAGACCGGCACCCCCAATGTCATCGGGACGGCTGCGGTCGAGGAAGGCGCCCGGCTGCTCGGCGAGGCAGGCATCGGCCGGCTGCGGCACAAAGGCCAGCGGCTCACCGATTACCTGATCGCGCTCGCCGACGCCTGGCTGGCACCGCTCGGATTCACCCTCGCGTCCCCGCGCGACAGCGCGCACCGTGGCAGCCATGTCTGCCTGCACCACCCCGACGCCGCCCTGATCGCCGCGGCCCTCACCCGGGTCGGCGTGATCGGTGACTACCGTGACCCCGGCCGGCTCCGGCTGGGCCTGGCCCCGGTCACCACCCGCTTCACCGACGTCTGGGACGCCACGGACACCATCCGGCGGATCACCCAGCACAAGACCTACGGCCGGGCCGCCGGCTGGCACGCGGGTACGCGGCGCGCTGGCGGCGGGGCGCCCGGCCAGGACCAGGGCAGCTACGACGAGTCCCGGGAAAGCCCCAGGTGTTCCACCTGCGGGCTGGCACAGGGCGCCAGCGTGCGGATCGTGGCCGGCCCGGACGCCAGCATCTGTGACGGCTGCGCTGCCCTGGCGCAGTCCGTGCTCGCCACCGGCGATCCCGCAGCCGCCGGCACCGTGACCATGGTCAGGCTTGCCCCCGGGGCCGGTGTCGCGCCCGCCGCCGGTGCCAGCGCCGACGGGTGCAGCTTTTGCGGCAAGCCCCCGGCCCGCCTTTCCACGGCCGGGCTGGTGGCGGCCGGCCGGACCCGGATCTGCGGCGAGTGCCTCGCGCTGTGCCGGGAGATCTTCACCGAGGAACTCGCCTGAGGCCGCAGGCGGCGTGCTCAGCCGGGGAGCAGGCCGGCGACCAGGCGGGACGGGACCACCTGGACGGGGAACGGCCGGATGGCGGCGAAGGACTCGCCGCCTGTGACGTGCGCTGCCTCCTGGTAGTGGCCGTCGCGGAGTTCAAAGGCGATCATTCCGGGCTTATGCTGCCTCCATAACGCCATGAGTGCCACTCAAGCAGCAGGCACCGACAAGACCATGGTCCCGAAGACCAGCCCGGGTCACTCCCACTCGATCGTGCCGGGCGGCTT
>DPMS01000035.1 GCA_003541285.1 Actinomycetota bacterium | reverse complement strand
GCTGGACGAGGCCGCCATCCGCGCCGACGAGCGCAACCGGGTCCGGCAGGCACGCGCCGCGGCCACCCCCGCGGACGGGCCGCTCACCACGGCCATCGTGGACGCAGGCGGCCACCTGCACACTGTTCTCGCGCCCAGGCCGGAACCGGGCCATCCCCATATCCACGCCACCGATGCTGACGCCGACACCTGCTGCGAACCGGGCTGCCCGGGTGCAGCAGCTCACGGCTGCGGCACGGTCGCCAGCCAGTGGCCCGCGGCTACAGCCGCGGCGGGCGGACCGTCCTGGCCGTGCCGGATCAGCCCTTCCCCGGGACCGCCCGCTGGCCAGCCGCCCTCAAGCATCCGGCACGGCAGGCTTCCTAGTCTGTGGCCGGTCCGCGTCATCAGCTCGCATTCCTGGCAGTTCTCCCGCTCCAGAGACGGCACTGGCCAGGGACGTTATGCAGCGGCAGGTGACCGGGCGGCCCGGATCCCCCGCCCGGCGCTGACAATCGCGACAGCGGCGGCCAGCAGGACGATCGGGAGGTAGACCCCGAGCTCCCAGCCCTGGTGGTATGCGGGTGCCCACTGGTAGAGGCCGACCGCGGCGACGATGCTGGCAGCACCGGCCAGGACCATGGCCGCCACCGCGAGGCCCGCCGCACGGGCGGCCCGGGTGACGGGCGGCCCGGCGGGCCGGAGCCTGCGCAGAGCCAGCCCGGGCCCTGCCGCGGAAATCCCGCCAGCGGCGAATCCCAGGACAATCAGCGCCAGGAACCACCAGGCGCCGACCATGCCGTTCGCCACGTCGACGACCGAGGGCGCCGATGGCTTCAGCCCCGGCAGCCCGACGACCGAGCCGGGCCGGCGGACGAGGCTGACGGTAACGACACCCGCGGCGAGATACACAGCGGGCACGACGACCGGCGCAAGCAGGTATGCCATCTCGCGCGTGCGGTGCTCGCTGCGTGCCCTGCCCATCATCAGCCACCACAGGGGCAGGCCGCCGACGGCGACGGCGAGCAACGAGATAGTGATGGCCCCGTCGAAGACCCAGTACGACCACTGGATGACCAGATGGCCAGGCCCGGTGACGCTGTCCTGCAGCGTGGGCTGGGCCTGGGTGAGCTGCAGGAAAACAGCCGCCAGTCCGGCCAGCACCGCCCACGCCACCAAGACCGTCGCCAGGCTGGCCCGCATCCGCGCGGGCCGGTCGAACAGATGCCGGGCCGGCCATATCCACGCGGGTACCGCCCGCCACACCAGGCTCGCAGCGGCGCGCAGTCCAGCGCCGGAATCGTCCAGCAGGGCACGGACCTCGTCGCCATAGCGGGCCCGCCAGGCGGCCGGGTACAAGCCCAGCGCCGCGCGGGCCAGCACGCCAGCCCGCAACCCCCCGGCCCGCGGCGCCTGCGCGGCCCTCACGTGCCGGCCCAGCCGAACTGAGCGCGCAGCCGTTTCCGCGCGACCGAGGCGACCTGCTGCATCCGCTCGGACTGCTCCGCCAGCGCGCGGGCCCCGTCCGCCGTGAGCCGGTATGGCCGGCGCCTGTCGTCCGAGTCAAGCGGCTCGATCAGGCCCCGGGACTCCAGCCTGGAGATCACCGCGTACAGGGTGCCGGCGCTGAGCCGCACCCCCATCGTCTTCGCCACGTCCTGCGTGATGGCATATCCATGCTTCGGCGCCTCGGCCAGGCTGGCCAGCACCAGCAGCGGCGGATCAGCCCAGCGATCCAATCGGCCCCTCATATCACCCTCCCGCCTGCGCCCCGCGCCCGCTCCATCACATTGACGCGGCCCACGGTATACCGTCTCACGCTATACCGCAAGCCGATATAGCGTGTCGCAGGCTAACTGGAATGCCCCGGCAAAGCAGCCCCCAAGTCCGCCCACTGCATCAGGGAACGGACCAGTGCCACGCGCCGACCCGACCTGGCACAAGATCACCAATTCTGCGCACTCCCAGAGGACTCCCCCCGCGACTCAAAGGCGCGCCAGGCGGCACTGCGCGCGGGTCTCTGGCTACGTTCGGNNGGTCGGCGGCATGAGCGGGCGGCTTTCCTGCGTGATCTATGAGCGGCTTGCGGCGATGTGGTCGTGAACGAACCCACGACACGTGTCCGGTTGTGCGTCGCGCGCCTCGGTTGTTGACTGATCACATGTCTGAGCTCCCCCTGGTGCGTGCTCTGCGGGTCCCGGTGACAGACACCTTTCACGGAGTCGATGTCACCGAGGACTACCGATGGCTGGAGGACGCCTCCTCGGAGGAAACCATCGCCTGGACGAAGGCCCAGCAGCACCGCAGCCGTATCTATTTCGGCGGGATCGCGTGGCGGGACGCGCTGCGGGCCCGTGTCGAGCAGTTGCTGAAGTCCGAGATGACGACGTACAAGCGGCTCCTGTCTGGCGGAAGCACCTTCTTCGCGCTGAAGGTGCAGACGCCACGGCAGAGGCCGTTCCTGGTGGCGCTGACCGGCCTTGACGACCCTGCGGCCGAGCGTGTCGTCGTGGATCCGGATGTCATCGACCCGTCGGGCGAGACCAGCATCGACTTCTTCGTTCCGTCCCCGGACGGCAAGCAGGTCGCGGTCTCGCTGTCGGAGCATGGCACCGAGGACGGGTCGCTGCACGTCTACGACGTGGAGAGCGGGAAGGCCGTCGGCGAGCCGATCCCGCATGTGAATTTGATGGGCGGATCGGTGGCCTGGCGTCTCGATGGCTCAGGGTTCTGGTACACCCGCTGCGCTGACATCGCAGGCTTTCGGCAGCAGGTGTGGTTCCGCGAGCTCGGTGACACACCTGACCGCGTTGACCTCGCGGGTCCCTTCGCCGACGAGCGGATCGCGGAGAACTACCTGTCCGCCTCTCCCGACGGTCGCTGGGTGATGGACCGGGTGCAGAAGGGGGATGGGGGTGAGTGGCAGGTCTTCCTCCGTAGCCAAGGTGCCGGCGGCTCGTGGTGGCAGGTGGCAGGCATCCCCGACAAGTGCGTGCACGCCGGGTTTGGCACGGACGCCCTGTACCTGCTTTCCCTCCGGGACGCCCCGCACGGCAAGGTGCTTCGCCTGCTGCTGACCAGTGGCACCACGGTCGCCAGCGCGGACGAGATCGTGCCGGCAGGTGACACGGTCATCGAAGACCTCGCGGTGACCCGCGACACCGTCTGGGTAGTGGACATGGACGGCGGGCCGCAGCAGGTGCGTGCCTTCGACACCACGGGTGGGCCTCTTCCCCTGGTGGAGATCCCGCCGATGAGCTCGGTGTCGTCCTACTTCGCTCGTCTCTCGACGCTGGGGCAGGACCGGGTCGCCTGGTCGTGCGAGTCCTTCACCGAGCCGGCGGCCTGGTGGGTAGCAGGCCACGGCGAAGCGCCCCGGCCAACCGAACTGAGGACGACCACCCCCGTCGACCTGTCCGGGTATGAGGTGACCCGCGAGTTCGCGACGTCGAAGGACGGTACCCGTATCCCCCTCAACGTGATCGCCGCACCCGGCACGCCACGTGACGGAACCGCGCCGGCGCTGCTGACCGCGTACGGCGGTTACAGCATCTCGCTGGTGCCGCGATTCGATCCCGGGATGCTGCTGTGGCTGGAGCAGGGCGGGGTCTACGCGGTGGCCAACATCCGCGGCGGCGGCGAGTTCGGCGAGGAGTGGCACCACGCCGGCCGGCTCGCCACCAAGCAGAACTGCTTCGACGACTTCATCGCCTGCGCGGACCATCTTCACACCAGCGGGATCACCAGCCGCGAGCGGCTGGCGATCATGGGCGGGTCCAACGGCGGATTGCTGATGGGTGCCGTCCTCACCCAGCGGCCGGACATCGCCCGTGCGGTGGTAGCAGCGGTGCCGGTGATGGACTCGTTGCGAGCCGAGACCACCACCAACGGGAGGTTCAACACGCCCGAGTACGGCACCGTGGAGGATCCGGAGTTGTTCACGGTGCTGCTCGCCTACTCGCCCTACCACAACGTCGTGGACGGGACGGCCTACCCAGCCGTGTTGCTGACCGCCGGGCAGAACGACACCCGGGTCGATGCCTGGCATGCCAAGAAGATGACGGCCCGGCTCCAGGAGGCAACGTCCTCGGACCGGCCGGTGCTGCTGAGACTGGAGTCCACAGGCCACCTGGCCGGGTCGCTCAACCAGGCCATCGACGAGACAACAGACTGGCACGCCTTCCTCTTCGACCAGCTAGGTCTCGGCTACCGCCCCTCCGCCCCTGCGTGATCGGTCCGGCAGCCAAACCGCCATCTCCACGCGGCATCCGCTCATCGGCATGAGCGGTAACTGGACCGGCCCGGATCCACCATTGAGTGCTCGCCGTCCGCGCGGTGGTCCCGCAGTTTCCCGGCGCGGCAGAGGCGCCGCGTCACCATCAGGGATTCTTCAAAGTCGTCGGGTGTGTTTAGCCTGGTGAGAGGTCCAGGAGCTGGAGGGGGCGGCGGGGGTTCTGGGCGTTGCGGCGGGTTTCTTCCGTGTACCTGGTTACTCCTTGTATCCGGAAGAGGCTGATGACGAGGTTGGTGATGGCGGACATCACCTGCGGGGCGTTGCCGGTGCGGAGGAGGGATTGGTCTTCCCGCCAGACCAGGTCGCGGATGTTCTCCGGGGATCCAGACCAGGATGAACTGGACGTCTTGACGGTTCCAGCAGGTCAGCGATTGATCAAAATCGGGTAGTCACGCCACAGCTGTTGTACGAAGCAGCCTGTCCGCCGACAGCGGGCGTCAGAGCAGCAGCGACAACGAGCACCGCACCCGCGAAGACGTGTTGCAAAAGCTCTCCGCGAAGCGCCCGATGCAACATCGCGGTACACGCTCGGAACCCCCGGAGAACGCAGCCAGTGCAGGTGCTCCACCCTCCAGTGGCCGCGGACGTGGGCCAGCAGGTCCCCGGGGCTGGCGTCTTCGGCGGCGGGGCTGGTGAGGTACAGCACGGCCTCGCAGTTGCGCATCACCCAGCAGCCGTTCTTCCTGGCGGTGACGTACCGCTCGATGAGCATGGCCTGCTGCGCGTACGGGTAGTCCAGGCCTTCGGGGACGGGCAGGACGCGGACGGTGCGGGTCTCGATCGGGCCGCGGGCGGTATCGACGGTGGCGGCAGCCACCGGGGTGTCCTCCCAGGGCAGCGCATCCAGGGCGGCATACAGTCCGGGCTGGTTGCCCAGCACCGGCGCCAGGTAGCGCGCGTGCTTGTGCCCGGTCAGCCAGCGGGCGTTGTCCCTGGTCGTCTGCATGGCGTCCGCGGTGACCAGGACGTCCTGCAGGGGCAGCGGTTCCAGCAGCGGCCGGAAGTGGGTGACCTCGTTCGCCTTGCCGGACTTGGCGGCCTTGTCCTGGCCGATCGCGATCCCCGGGACGTGGGTGACCGCGGCGGGCAGGTGCACCTTCTTCCGGCCGCCGGCCTTGGCCAGCTTGCGCTCCTTGCCGTCCACGGCGAATGCCGGGCGGGCCGGGACATGCCCGGGGCCGCCGGCGACGGCCGCCGCCAGCCACGGGTGCCCGGGCGCGGCCCGCACCTGCCCGCCGGCCCTGGCCTCGCGCAGCGCCTCCGCCGCCGGCGGCCTGCGCCGCCGCCGGCCCCCTTTCTGCTTGTCCTGCCTTTCCCGTCGGC
>DPMS01000235.1 GCA_003541285.1 Actinomycetota bacterium | reverse complement strand
CCGCAGCCAGTCGCTGGTGGAGCGCCAGATCCGCCTGATTGACGACCTGGAGCAGGGCGAGCAGGACGCGGAGCGGCTGGCGAACCTGTTCCAGATGGACCACCTGGCCACCCGTATGCGCCGCAACTCGGAGAACCTGCTGGTTCTCGCCGGCCACGAGGTGTCCCGGCGGTGGACGCAGTCGGTGCCGCTGGTCGACGTGCTCCGTGCCGCGGTGTCTGAGATCGAGCAGTACGAGCGGGTGACACTGAACGTTCAGCCCGGTATTTCTGTTCGCGGCCAGGCCGTCAACGACGTCGTGCACCTGATCGCCGAGCTGGCGGAGAATGCCTCCTCGTTCTCGGCGGCCGATACGCCGGTGAAGGTGTCCGGTCACTTGCTCAACAGCGGCGGTGTGCTGCTCGACATTACCGACCAGGGCGTGGGGATGGGCGCCGAGGAAATGGCCCACGCCAACTGGCGGCTGGACAATCCGCCGGTGGTGGATGTCGCCGTCTCCCGGCGCATGGGCCTGTTCGTGGTCGCCCGGCTGGCCGCCCGGCACGGGATCCGGGTCCGGCTCCGGCCCGCGCCGGCAGGCGGGCTGACCGCGCTGGTGTGGCTGCCCGACGAAGTGATCTCGCAAGATGCCGGAGGCGCCTCAGCCGGGCTGCGCCGGCTCGACGTGCCCCCGCCTGGTATGGCCGCGGCGCCTAGCGCGGGCGCCAGCCCGGCGGGCAGCTTCTCGACCAGCGACTGGCCTGGGGACAGCACCTCAGGTGACCGCGCCGCCGCGGCTCAGGCGGTTTCCGCCGCCCGGACGCCGCGGTTCGCGCCGCTGCGGCCCGACCTCGGCGACACCGCGGCCTTCACCGCTGTCGGCTCGGACGCGGATTCCCCCGCCCCGGCCGGTGCCTCGAGCTTCGACTCCGGCATCGGGTCGGCTTACGAGACCGGCATCGGGTCGGCTTACGAGAGCAGTGCCGCGTCTGCCCTTGACTCGGGCAGTTCGTCGGCCTTCGACACGGCCGGGACGTCGGCGTACGAGTCGGCCAGCCGGTCGGCTTATGACACGGCTGGAACGTCGTCCTACGACACGGGCACGACGTCCATGCTGGGGACCGGACCTGTGCCATCGGCGGCCACGGGCCCGCTGCCCATCTTCGGAGCCCCGACCCGCAGCGAGGGGAAGCAGTTCGCTGCTGGCCCGCACAGCGACAGTGACCTGCCCTTTCGCACCCAATCGAGCCAGGCGCAGCGCGGGGTGATCGTGCCGCCCGCCGTAGGGGGCTCGGGGGAGGGACACCGGCTGCCCATCTTCGAGTCGGTGGAGTCCGACTGGTTCCGTCGCGGCAGGCATGGGGCCGCGCGCACCGGCCAGGTGGCCAGCACAGCCAGTACCAGTAGCTGGACCTCCCCCGCGGACGAAGGGTGGCGTGCGGCAGAGGCGGCGCATGCCCCTACTTCCGGCGGAGTCACCCTGTCCGGGTTGCCTAAGCGAGTGCCAAAGGCGAACCTGGTCCCAGGCACGGTGGGCGCGGAGACGCCGCAGGCGCCGTCTGCTCCGGCGCCCACCCGGTCGGCGGCACAGGCAAGAGAACGGCTGGCCAGCTTCCAGCGAGGTGTGCGGGAGGGGCGGGCAGCCGTGCGCGACGGCGATCTACCCAGCGGTGAGGACAACAGTGCTATCTAACGCTTCACTAAGCAGTCCCCGTGACGTGATGGAGGTGGTCACGCTGAGGCCACGGAGAGAGGGGGATAGGTGAGCCCCATAGCCCGTCCGATCCAGGACCTGAACTGGCTGATCACGAACTTCGTCGAGCGGGTTCCATCTGTCGCCCACGCGATCGTCGTCTCGGCCGATGGTCTGCCGATGGCATACTCCAACGGCTTCCCGGCTGACCGGGTGGACCAGCTTGCGGCGGTGACCTCAGGGCTGACCAGCCTGACGCAGGGCGCTGCTCGGGTTTTCGAGGGTGGCCCCGTCAGCCAGACGGTTGTGGAGATGGAACGCGGTCTGCTGCTCGTAATGGCGATCAGCGACGGGTCGAGCCTGGCTGTGCTCGCTGCGGCTGATTGTGACATGGGCTTGGTTGCCTACGAGATGGCGCTGCTCGTGGAACGGGTGGGCCGTGCGCTCACCCCGGACATGCGAGGCGCGCTCCGGTCGGAGGATGGCAGGTAGTGTCTGGAGAGACTTGTGTCCGGCCCCGGCCCGGATGACTGGCCGCAGGCCGGCGGAAAACGTGGCTCCTCGAACGGGATGCGCGCGGCCAGCGGCGACACCAACCCGGGGAGTTCCCTGGTCCGGCCCTATGCGGTGACCGGAGGGCGTACCAAGCCCCGTTATCAGCTTCAGATCGAGGCCATGGTCGCCGCGTCTCACTACGAGGCGCGCGATCTATCAGTCCTCAGTCCCGAGTGTCAGGCTATCCTCGGTTTCTGCCGGGACTGGCGCTCCGTGGCGGAGATATCCGCAGTGCTCAGGATGCCTTTGGGTGTGGCCCGCGTCCTCATCGCCGACATGGCGGTGGAGGGACTGGTCAGAGTCCACCAGCTTGATCACGCCCAGGGCCGTCCGGATCTCAACCTGCTCGAAAGGGTGCTAAGTGGACTTCGCAAGCTCTAGGCCTCCCCGGAGCAACCCGGGGGAGACCGCGATGACCTCGGTCAAGATCGTGGTCGCAGGCGGTTTC